>JAIXSD010000741.1 GCA_027484885.1 Rubrivivax sp. | reverse complement strand
CTGGATATTATGAAGTATCGTGACCTGCGCGACTTTATTGGCGGTTTGGAGGGCATGGGCGAGCTCAAACGGGTGCGTCAGCCGGTCTCCCCCATCTTGGAGATGACGGCCCTCAGCGATCGGGTTTTGCGTGCCGAGGGGCCGGCACTTTTGTTCGAGCAGCCGACCGGTCACACCATGCCGGTGCTCAGCAATTTGTTCGGCACGCCGCGTCGCGTGGCCCTTGGCATGGGGGCCGACAGCCTGGATGACCTGCGCCAGGTTGGCCATGTGCTGGCCAATCTGAAAGAGCCGGAGCCGCCCAAGGGCGTGAAGGACGTCGGCCGGCTGCTTCAGATGATGAAATCGGTCTGGGACATGAAGCCTCAGACCGTGCGACGCGCCGCTTGCCAGGAGGTGGTGCTGCAGGGCGCGGAGATCAACCTCAAGGACATCCCGATCCAGACTTGCTGGCCGGGCGATATCGGCCCTCTGATTACCTGGGGTTTGGTCATCACCCGAGGGCCGCAGTCGGTGCTCAAGCCGCGAGCGCGCCAGAACTTAGGGATCTACCGCCAGCAACTGATTGGCCACCGCCAACTCATCATGCGCTGGCTGGCCCACCGCGGCGGGGCCTTGGATTTCCGCGAGTTTGCGCTGGCCAATCCGGGACAGCCATTTCCGATTGCGGTGGCGCTGGGCGCCGACCCTGCCACCATCCTGGGCGCTGTCACGCCGGTGCCGGACAGCTTGTCGGAGTATCAGTTCGCCGGCCTGCTGCGGGGCTCACGCACCGAGCTGGTGGACAGCGGCGTGGGCGAAGCCGGCCGCATGCTGCAAGTGCCGGCCAGCGCTGAGATCGTGCTGGAAGGTCACATCCCGCCAGCGGCTGCGGGCTTCACCGGTGTCAGCGAAGACGGGGTGCCGCTGAAAGAGAAGGGTGGCTACCTTCACGCCCTGGAAGGGCCGTACGGCGACCATACCGGTTACTACAACGAGCAGGATTGGTTCCCGGTGTTTGAAGTCAGCCGTCTCACAAGGCGCGAACAGCCGATCTACCACTCGACCTACACCGGCAAGCCGCCCGATGAGCCGGCCATTCTGGGTGTGGCGCTGAACGAGGTGTTCGTGCCGATTCTGCAAAAGCAGTTCACCGAGATCGTTGACTTCTACCTGCCGCCCGAGGGCTGCAGCTACCGGATGGCGGTGATCTCGATCCGCAAAGCCTACCCTGGCCATGCCAAGCGGCTGATGTTCGGGCTCTGGAGCTTCCTGCGCCAGTTCATGTACACGAAATTCATCGTCGTGGTGGACGAGGACATCAACATCCGCGACTGGAAGGAAGTGGTCTGGGCCATCACCACGCGCATGGACCCGGTGCGTGACACCACCCTGGTGGACAGCACGCCGATCGACTACCTCGACTTTGCCTCGCCGGTCAGTGGCCTGGGCGGCAAGATGGGCCTGGATGCCACCAACAAATGGCCGGGTGAAACCAGCCGCGAGTGGGGCCGGGGCATCGTCATGACGCCCGAGGTGCAAGCACGGGCCGATCGGTTGTTTGACACCCTGTTTGCATCCTCAGCCCCGGGTTTGTCCGGGGCTTGAGTGCTTGAAAGCCCGCAGGGCCTCACCTAGTGTTGTGAGGCCTGTCTCAGGCACAACCTCTGGCGCAATCATTGCGCGCCAGGAGCCCTCGGGCAAATCCCCCGAGAGCCCCATCGGTGGCGTCAGCCACCACACCCCTTCCCGGTTCAGGCCTGGAAGGGGTTTCTATTTCTGGGCTCGTCTTTCCCGCGCGGAGTCGCCGGTTCAATGGCCTGCCGCCAGGGCAATGGCCTCGTAGATGACGTAGCGCACCCGGGCATAGCCCTCGCTGGACGGCAGCCAGGTGCTGAGTCGCCACGGGCCGTCCGGGCGCAGGCCGGCTGGGGCCGGGATCAGCGTGATGGAGCCAGGCACGCCCTTGTCCGCCATGGCGTCGCGGAAGGCGCGCAGCGCGCGTGGCAGGTGTTGCTCATGCGTGACCAGCACCAGGGTGCGAATCTGGCGCTGCTGCAGATAGTCCAGGCTGAAGCGGGCGTTCTCGCGGGTGTCGCGCGAGCGGTCTTCGATCCAGGCCAGCGGGTGTTGGAACTCGCCTGCGGCGACGCGTTGGGCGATCTGGCCTTCGCTGAGCAGCTGGTCGCGCGCCTGCCAACCGATGCCGCCTGAAAAGCCCAGCGGCGCTTGGATTTGCCGCGACAGCCAGATGCCCAGGCGCAGCCGGGGTAGGCCGTATTCATTGAGCGAAGGGCCTTGGTACTCGGGCGCCCACTGCCGCGCGCCGCCCCCGAGCACGAGCACGGCCACACCGCCGTCCTTGGCTTGCAGCGCGCGCAGCCGGGCGATCTCCGCCCGATCCAGGGCGGGCGGGGTGTTCAGCCATTGCTGGCTCAAAAAGCGGCCGAAGCCTTCGCAACCGCTGAGCCAGACCGCGACGGCGGTCGCGATCAAAAGCAGCCAGCCTCGACGCCGGCGCCCATGATGCAGTTGCCAGCCGCCGGCAATGGCCAGGGCCATGAACACCATGGGTGCCTGCACCAGGCTCATGGCCAGCGGCTTCAAGTTTTGGGTCAGCAAGCTCCAATCCACGGTCGCTCCATTTGGACTTTTCTGTTCCTATCATCCGCATCATCGCTGCTTGGGGGCATGGTCTTGCCTTGCGCGCGCCTCAGCCAGCTCGGCTATGCTCGCGCCGCACCGTTTGTCCGCCACCTCACTTTCGCTCTGAAGCGACCCGACACCATGAACAGCCCCATCCCACCATCTTTGCAACGCATCACTCTCGGTGGTGGCTGTTTCTGGTGCACCGAGGCAGTGTTCGAACAGGTGCGCGGTGTGCACGCGGTGCAGTCCGGCTATTGCAACGGCCCGGTCGAGAACCCGTCCTACGAGCAGGTCTGCTCGGGCCAGACCGGCCATGCAGAGGTGGTGCGCGTCTACTTCGATCCGGCCGTGGTCAGCCTGCGCGAGTTGCTGGAGGTGTTCTTTGTCATCCACGACCCGACCTCGCTCAACCGGCAGGGCGCCGATGTCGGCACGCAGTACCGATCGGGCATCTATACCCACTCGGCCGAGCAGGCAGCGCAAGCCCGTCAGGTATGGGATGAAGCCCAGGCCGCCCACCAGGGGCGGGTGGTGACGGAACTGCTGCCGGAGCAGAACTACTGGCCGGCCGAGGCCTACCACCAGCATTACTACGCCCGCAACCCCGACCAGGGCTACTGTGCCTTTGTGGTGGCCGGCAAGGTCGAGAAGTTCCGCAAGACCTTTGCGCGCCTGCTGCGCTCGGCCGATTGACGCATCACCTGCACAAACACCACCTGCACAAACAGCCGCGGAGCGCTTGGCGTCGATGAGTATTCAATGGTCCGGGCTCAGCCACCGTTATGCGGGCAGTGGCAGCCCCGTGGTCTTCCCTGATTTTTCGCTGCCGCCGGGCCGGCATCTTCTCCTGCGGGGCCCGTCCGGCAGTGGCAAGTCCACTTTGCTGGCCTTGATGGCCGGCTTGCTGACGCCGGGCGCGGGGCGCATCCAGATGGCCGGCGCCGACCTGGGTGCGCTCAGTGCGCGCCAGCGCGATGCCTGGCGCGGCGCGCAGCTCGGCTTTGTGCCTCAGCGCCTGCACCTCAGTGCCAGCCTCAGCGTGCTGGACAACCTGGCCTTGCCCTTCATCAGCGCTGGCTTGCCGCCCCAGCCCGAGCGTGCCTTGGCCTTGTTGCAGCAGCTCGGTTTGCAAGGGCTTGAGGCGCGCCTGCCGCACCAGCTGAGTGTGGGTCAGGCACAGCGCGTCGCCCTGGCCCGGGCCCTGATGCGGCAGCCGGCGCTTTTGCTGGCCGATGAGCCCAGCGCCAGTCTGGACGATGCCCATGCGCATCAGGTCTTGCACTTGCTGCTCGACGTCGCCGCGGCGCAGGGCGTCAGCTTGATCCTGGCCACGCATGACGCCCGTTTGGTCCAGCCGTTGCAGGGCAGGGCGGATTGGTCGCTGCTGGATTTGGCGGCGGGCCGTGCAGGCGAGGTGGCGGCATGAGCGCTCTGCTTCGCCTGGCCTGGCGTTATTTGTGGGCGCAGCCGCTGACGGCGGGCTTGAACCTCTTGCT
>JAIXSD010000157.1 GCA_027484885.1 Rubrivivax sp. | reverse complement strand
GACGGCCTGGTGCTGGCCCGCTCGGCCTTCAACCACTCGATGAACTACCGCGCTTGCATGATCTACGGCCAGTTCGAAGCGGTTCGCGATGAAGCCGAAAAACGCGCCAGCCTGGACCACTTCATGCGCAAACTCGCCCCCGGCCGCGAGCATGAGGCCCGGCGCGGCAATGACAAGGAATTCAATGCCACCACCGTGCTGCGCATCCCCTTGGCCGAGGCCGCCTGCAAGGTCCGCAGCGGCCCGCCGCAGGACGACGACGAGGATCTGCATCTGCCTGTGTGGACCGGCGTGCTGCCCCTGCGCCTGACCCAAGCAGCCCCCCAAGCGGCAACCGACAACCGGGAACCGGCGCCGGACTATGTGCGACGCTGGGGCCAGGCAGACCAGCCCTGAAATGCAAAGGGGCGGCGCCTGGCGGCGCCGCCCCAGTCCGGCCGTGAGGCTGGCTCAGTCGATGAAGAGCAAGGCTGGCGATTCCATCAGGCCGCGCAAGGCCTGGATGAACTCGGCGGCATCCTGACCATCAACCACGCGGTGGTCGAAGGAGGAGGACAGGTTCATCATCTGCCGCGCCACCACCTGGCCGTTGCGGATCATGGGTCGCTCGACGATGCGGTTGACGCCGACGATGGCAACCTCAGGGCTGTTGATCACCGGGGTGGTGACGATGCCGCCCAGGGCGCCGAGGCTGGAGATGGTGATGGTGGAGCCGCTGAGCTCGTCGCGGGTGGCGCGGCCGCTGCGGGCGGCTTCGGCCAAACGCCGAATCTCGGCGGCACAGCTCCACAAATCATGGCTCTCGGCATGGCGCAGCACCGGCACCATCAGCCCGGCCGGCGTTTGCGCGGCCACGCCCAGATGCACGGCGTCGAAGCGGTTGATCACGCCGGCCTCGTCATCGAGGCGCGCATTGATCTGCGGGAAGTCCGGCAACGTGCGTACGATGGCCCGGGCCAGCAGGGGCAACAGGGTCAGCTTGCCGCGGCTGGCGCCGTACTGGGCGTTGAGCTTGAGGCGCAGCGCTTCCAGCTCGGTGACATCGACCTCTTCGACATAGCTGAAATGCGGGATGCGGCGTTTCGCGTCCTGCATCTTCTCGGCGATCTTGCGGCGCAGGCCAACGATGCGGATGGCCTCGACACCGTCACCGCGCGAGCCCGAGCGGGGCAGGCGCGGCGCGCTGGCCGGGGCGACTGGCGCCGCGGCAACAGCGACAACTGCAGGCGCAGGCGGACGCAGCTGGCTGCCATGGCTGGCGACAAACGCATCCAGATCGGCCTGCATGATGCGGCCGCCGAGGCCGGTGCCGCGCACCTGAGCCAGATCCACACCCAGCTCCCAGGCGCGGCGGCGCAGCGAGGGCGAGGCGATGGGCTTGTCGGCCAGGCTCAGGCCCAGGTCTTGCGGGGCATGGGCGGCCACGGCGGGCGGCGCGATGGGCGTCGACGAGGGTGCGGGCGCTGGCACGGGAGCCGGCGCCGCCGCGGCAGAAACAGGTGCCGGCGCCGGTGATGGCGCCGGTGCGGGTGCAGTTGCAGCAGAAGCCACAGGTGCTGCAGCACCCGCCTCACCCTCCACCTCGATGCGGATCAGGGCCGAGCCCACGCGCATCAACTCGCCCACCTCGCCGCCCAGCGCCAGCACACGGCCTTTCACCGGGGAGGGGATTTCCACCGTGGCCTTGTCGGTCATCACATCGGCCAGGATCTGGT
Source organism: Rubrivivax sp. (assembly GCA_027484885.1). Taxonomy (GTDB): domain Bacteria; phylum Pseudomonadota; class Gammaproteobacteria; order Burkholderiales; family Burkholderiaceae_C; genus Paucibacter_A. The sequence continues at coordinate 1,598 of JAIXSD010000157.1, read as the reverse complement.
CTTCGCTGACCTGGTCACCGGCCTGCACGCGCCAGGCCACCACTTCCACTTCGACGATGCCTTCGCCGATATCGGGCATCTTGATCACATGTTCGCTCATCATCATTTCTCCATGGCGCGCTGCAGGGCCGCAGCGACGCGGGCCGGGCCCGGAAAGTAATCCCATTCCTGGGCATGCGGATACGGCGTGTCCCAGCCGCTGACGCGTTCCACCGGCACCTCGAGGTGGTAGAAGCAATGCTCCTGCACCAAGGCCACCAGCTCGGCGCCAAAGCCGCTGGTGCGTGTGGCCTCATGCAGCACCACGCAGCGGCCGGTCTTCTTGACCGAGGCGATGATGGTGTCCAGGTCCAGCGGCCAGATGCAGCGCAGATCGATGATCTCGGCATCGATGCCGGTCTCGCGCGCCGCCGCTTCGGCCACCCAGACCATGGTGCCGTAGGTCAGCACCGTGATGTCAGCCCCGGGGCGAAACACCGCGGCCTGGTCCAGCGGCAGGCTGTAGTGGCCTTGCGGCACCAGGCCCAGCGGGTGGGCCGACCAGGGCGTCGAGGGCCGATCGTGGTGGCCATCGAAGGGGCCGTTGTAGAGGCGCTTGGGTTCCAAAAAGATCACCGGATCGTCGCACTCGATGGCGGCGATCAGCAAGCCTTTGGCGTCATACGGGTTGGACGGCATCACCGTGCGCAGGCCGCAGACATGGGTGAACAGGGCCTCGGGGCTTTGGCTGTGCGTCTGGCCGCCGTAGATGCCGCCGCCGCAGGGCATGCGGATGGTCAAGGGCGCGGTGAAGTCACCGGCCGAGCGGTAGCGCAGGCGCGCCGCTTCCGAGACGATCTGGTCCGAGGCCGGGTAGAAGTAGTCGGCGAACTGGATCTCGGCCACGGGGCGCAGGCCATACGCCCCCATGCCCACGGCCACGCCGACGATGCCGCCTTCGGAGATCGGCGCATCAAACACGCGCTGCTTGCCGTACTTGGCCTGCAGGCCGTCGGTGCAGCGAAACACGCCACCGAAATAGCCCACGTCCTGGCCAAAAATGACCACATCGGGGTCGCGCTCCAGCATCACGTCCATGGCCGAGCGCAGGGCCTGGATCATGGTCATTGGGAGGCGGGCTGGGCTGGCCTCGCTGGCTTCGGCCGCCAGCGCCAGCTGCGCTTCCATCTGTGCTTCCGGTTTGCCGCTCATGGCCGACCTCCGTAGTGGCGAGCCTGCGCCAGTTGATCTTTCAAGTGCGCGGGCATGTCTTTGTAGACATCGGTGAACATGGACTCGATGCTCGGGATGTGGCCATCGGCCAGGGTGCCGTAGCGCTCGGCCTCTTTCTGCGCAGCGATGACCTCTGCTTCCAGCTCTTTCTGCAAAGCCTCATGCTGGGCATCGCTCCAGAGGCCGCGATCGATCAAATGGCGCTTCAGGCGCGCGATCGGGTCGCCCAGGGGGAAGCGTTGCCACTCGTCGGCGGGGCGGTATTTGCTCGGGTCGTCCGAGGTCGAGTGCGGGCCGGCGCGGTAGGTGACCCATTCGATCAGGGTCGGGCCCAGATTGCGCCGGGCGCGCTCGGCCGCCCATTGCGAGACGGCGTAGACGGCCAG
>JAIXSD010000462.1 GCA_027484885.1 Rubrivivax sp. | reverse complement strand
TTGGGATGGCTGGCAAGAAACAGCAGCAACTCGAAGATCAAGGGCTGTATCGCCACCGGCTGCTGACCCACCATCAGCCGATGCCGCGTGGTATCGATGACGCACTGATGGAAGCAATAAAGAGGCATTCGATTGCACAAGCAGGTTGAAAGGCGCATGGCGCCCAAACTGCATTGTCAGCCGCCGCTTCGCAGGGCAAAGCTCGATAACCCGGGTTTCAACCTCGCCCCTTTCGGGGAAGGTGTCTTGACAGCAGGGCTGTCCCATAGGGCCTCGTCAGGGCCGATGTCGGTTTGCGCTGAAGGTTGAACTGCGGCTTCCATCAAATCCGATACTTAGCGATTTTTGTCCCATCGAGGTCTGAACCCGTGTCTCACTGAAGTTTGAATTCGCGGCTTTTTGTCTCGTTGAAGTTTGAATTTTCGCTTGAGCGTGGCCGACAGGATGAGGCTCATCATGGCCGCAGCCCGCTAGACCGCGCGCAAGCTGCGAGCGAAAAGCCAGTTCTGCCGCCCGAGCGCGATTGCGAGAGCCGGCCAGCATTGACCAAAGGCCTGTTTGCATCGACTGGGCTGCTGGTCGTAACCGTGCACCAATTACCGCTACGCAGCGTCTGCGGTAATTGGCGGACGAGGGCTCGACTCACGGTGCCCGACATTGAGCAGTCACTGACCGGCACAAGAATTGGCTGCGTTAATGTCGGGTGTCAAATGGGCAGCAGTCTTCCGTGCGCTACCGCGGCGTCGAGGTAAATGATGTGCTGAAGATCTCAAAACAGACAGAGATCTGATCGAAAAAGTCCCGACAGCGCGATCCCTGTTAAGCAGGCTCTCGGGGCTGCTCGCCCGGGCGCCTTGATGGCGCAAACTAGGGCCAGATGGACATCCTTCACCCTACACCTTTGCTGGCAAGTGGATCGTGGTGATGGATCCCGCTGCAGCCGGAAACCGCGCAACATAGCCATACCGCGCTTGGATCGATTCAGGAGCCCAGACTTCGGTCCGAGTTGTCTTGAAGTTAAACCAGATTTCACTTCCCTGCGGGCCTCTGGCGATAACGCGGGCGATGCCTACCTGATCTGGGTGGCCGAAGATTGCGCCGCTCGTGCTCACTAGGACGCGGGGAGCCCGTATCGTATCAAGCAGTGTGTTTGTGGTGTTCGCTTGGCTGCCGTGGTGGCTGAGTTTCATGAAGTCAAGCGTCCAGGGCAGCGTCTCCCGTCTGCTAGCTGCAAGCGCGGCCAGGGCGCGCTGAAGGACGGACGGAAATGCGTCGGCGGTTAGAAGTGCCGTTGCTCCTCTATGTTCGAGCAAGAACGCGATGCTGGACCCGTTGGCCGGCGCACGATCTTCAGGCGTCACAGAGCGGGCAAGCGCCTCGACGTCCAGCGCGCTTCTTGTCGTTGCAAGGGGCGCCGGGTCGGGCGGCACCTTCACCTTCGGCAGCTCTTTCGCCCACACCCGGTAGAGCTCATCCAACGTCAAGCGGGTCGGCGACAGGAGAGTGATCCGTGGCTCCCCCCGCTTGCGTGGCACCTCACCGAACAGATCTGGGCCGGTCACCACATCTTGACCACCATAAGCCAGATTCCATGGCAAACCTCGCGCGTCAGCCCCGAGAACAGCCGCGAGGCCGATACCTTCCCGGACGCCCCGGGCCACCGGTCGATTTGGCGCGTTGAACCAGACGTCTCCAAACTCCAGCTTCAGCGATGTATCGGCAAAAAGCCTAGCTGCACCGCCTATGTGGTCGTGGTCCATGTGGCTGATGACCGCAAGGTCAATCCGGCGGCGGCCCTGCGCGTTCAGGGGAATCGCCTTCAAGCGTTCCACCAGGGCGGGGAGGCACTCGTCTGGCCCGGTGTCAATGAGAAGCCGCCAGGTGCGCGCACCGACCGGGCAGGAGATCAGGAGGCAGTCGCCGTAGCCCGCAGGAAGTGCCTCGACAGTGATTGCTGGCGTGTTCATTGCGATCTGCAGATTAGCCGCCAATCGTAGAGCCAGACTGGCCATGCATCACGCGCGATACGTTCAGAAGGCCACTCGACGTCTTCGATGGGCAGATTTGCAGCGCAGGCTTGGGATCAAACTGCTGGCCTGGTCCAGTTGTTTATGCTCGCTGAGCGAGCGGCAACTCAGCAGCGGTTGCTGGCGGTCGCGGCAGTAGTCCGTATGGCGGCAATGTGCCCATTGCTGAAGCTCGCGGTTGCCGGAAGCTGCCGCACGACTGAACATCAGTTCCCCCCCTATTCTCGTACACGAAGCCGCAGCTCCCGGCCACCGGATTTTTTTGGCTCTCCTGAATTCTGAGTGGGCAATCTCTGCCAGACGTTTCCCACTGCTGAAGCTCTGCGTTCGCCAGAGAGGCAGAGAGGACGAAAGCGTGGCTGGCGTCAGGCCAGACGTGCCGACACCGGCAGATCCATCGTCTGCTGCCGTCACCTTGCCGGTTGGAGCAAGTCCCACCAGATGTCGAGCTGGCGAAGCCAGGACTCAGTCGTCTGTTGTCTTGCCGTCAAAGTACATCGGATCGAAAGCGCCCTCGCCACCAATGCTCTTGGTCGCATTGAACACAGCAAGAGCTTGGTCTCTTCGCTTGCTGTTCCAATGTTTCGGCGCCAGCATGTGCCCGGTATTTAGAAAGCGCTGGTTCGATGACCGAATAACTCCGCAGTCCCTCTTCTTGCCCTCAGCCAACTTTGGGCAGCCCGCGTCTGAGAAAAAGGCATATCGGTAGCCAAAGCCTCCGTTCTCAGGCGAGCCTTGCGAGGAGAAGTACTTAAATCCAGCCACCTTGTCGCTGTATTGTTGCATTGGCTCCCCGGAGCTATCCAAGTAGCTCAAGAAGATCACGGCATGCCCAGTACGTTCGCGGTTGAGGTTCAAGAAGGCGCCAGGTTTGAGCGCTTCGAAAGGCATCTGTTCACCCATTCCGAACGTCTCAAGCGCGCTGGCAGTTCCAGATGAGCCAGACTTCTCAACGATCCAGATTTTGCCTCTCAGCGAGTGCGGTCGAAGAGATTTCCACTGAGTGAGAGGAACGAAGGAACGATATGACCTATCCTTGGTATCGGACTCGTAGATTTCCAAAGCTTTCGCAATCACTTCCACCTGCGCGGCGACACACATTGTCAGTGGTGGTCTGCTGGCTTTAACAATACGTCCCGCGAGTCGGAGATCTCGCGTATAAGCTGCTGGTCCATAGCCAAGACCAGCTCTCGATAGCGCCAGATCCTCAACCGCCTTCAAAATGTACGCGTTAAATAGTCCTTCCTCTGTGGCTCGTGCTTGAAGGCAAGTCATCGCCATTGCCGCGATTCCGATGTATTGGCTAATCAAGCGGACCTTAGTATATTGCCTTGGCATTGAATTTTACTTTCACCCAATTCTGTTGGCCAAACGCTCGCGGACCCTCCGCGATCTCGACCTTTAGACCCTTTGGAATCGTCCCGAGTAATGCAGCACACTCTTGGTATTTCTTCGTGCAGTTGCTATCGCGGATCGGAAATTTATCCCGAACGTTGAGATTTGCCCGAATCTGAATTTCTTGGCCTACTCGTAGTTCGCTCGGTGCCGGAAGACCTTGTGAGTCTGTGACTGCAAAGCGAGACACATCCCAAATGCCTGTACCATTCTTCGAATAGTCCCCTATCCATATCCATCCTAGGCGACTCGTTCCAGCGTCATTGGCGCCTTTGGCACTGTTTAGGGCAAGAACATTATTCTGGACGTCCTTCGCTTGTCCTTGGCTCCAATAGAAGTCGTAGGCTGCCCCAGTCTTATAGATTTCTGGATATTGTTCGATTGAAAAGCGCTGCTTTGCGATTTTTGGGGTAAGCATACCCACTCGCTCCACAAAGTCCGAAAAGTTTTTTGGTGAGGAAGGTTTTTGAGCGGCCTCAAGTAGTGCTGCCGTAAAGACGCTGTTTTCCCCTTCGTTCCGTCCGTCGAATGACACCTTCCCATCCGTTGTAGCAAATACGGATATCCGACCAAACCCTGATATCTGCCGAAACGGATTTGTCGAGTTTGCCAGCATGCTCTTCGCGGCCCCCCCGGATTTGCTTGGCATATTAGCCTGGGACCGACAGGCATCGATGAGCAGAATAGACAAGAGATCGACATCACGCTCATCTGGTGTAAGGTCTTGCACCAGTCGATTCAATTTCACACTCTGCTGCATGATCTCCTCGACATACTTGCCGTTTGCGTCGACGCCAGCGAGGTACGCCGCTTCGTCGACCATGAAGCCGTGCCCTGAGAAGAAGACAACAACGACTATGCCTTCGGAATCCTGCGCATTTCTTCGAAGAATGTCTCTGCGCTTCTGCCTGACTTTGGTACCAAAGCCATCTATAGCCGCCCTAAGGTCTCGTCCTGTACCGTTTTCGATGTATGAATCGCTATCAATCTGGAATCCAGCATTGCGCAGTACGTCGCTTAGATCCTTGGCATCCTTTACTGGAGCCTTTAGTGGCCGCCATGGCTTCCCGGTATATGCCTTGTTGCCAACGACCAGTGCAAAGCGGTAAATCGTCTTTTGGTCCACCTCCTGTGCCCAGGTCATCCCATAAAGGATGAAAAGAAGACCGCCTAACAGGAATTTGAAGATGAGCCGCGTTTTCAAGGGCGGAACCTGCTGGTTGTCATGAATAAGCCACGCACGTCGCGACAAGATCCCGCATTGCGGCTTGTTGGCGTTCCAAGTCACCCTCTTGGAACTCCTTTGTTTTTGCAAGTATGGCTTCCCGAATAGTGGTAGAGCGCTTTGCGTACTCCACCGGGTCGTAACCACTTTGCTTGAGCTGATTCTGCAGAGAATTCGTCCCGCCGGCGATTCCGCTAAGGGCCGCGATAGTCGATTTGGACACGGATGCTTGGGCAGATAATGCCGAGCCACCTATCCCTGCTATTAAGCCGACTATTGATGCTCCAAGCGCCCAATTGTTCGATCTCTGAAGCTTTGAGTCATTGGAATCCAGAGAGTCCTTGCACTGAGCGACCACGGAGGAGAAATCCAACGCTAGTTGGCTCTTGGCGTCCTGGACAACCTTCTGGGGCGCCGTCCCCTTCATAGCCTCAACTGTCTGCAGAAGTTCTCTACTCTTCGTCGACAGCCCACCGTTCTGGAACGGTGTACCGACGATTGCATCTGCGCGTCGCTCGACCGTCGAGCAACCCGCGGACAGTGCTCCGGCAAAGCAAAGGGCAAGAAGGCGTCCACGCTGACTTTGGTTCATCGCCCCCCCCCGAAGAAGCGTTCTGATTGTTACTGACCCCGAATTCGAGTGCGGTTTGTATCAGGTGTCCGCAATCTCTCCATCCTTCAAGATGATGACGACTGAAGGTCGCGACGTCGGCTGTGCTTGTGAGGTCAGCCTGACTGTCGATCGATCGCCGAGAAGCTGTCCCTAGCGGGTGCTTGCAGACAAGCTTTCTTAGCGCTCCGCGACCGTCGAGAAATGACCGAGTCGAGCCGGCGGGAGGCCTGAGTAGCTCGCCAGGTAGCCGTCGTTCGAAGGCGTGTCGTTGCCCAAAATGAGGCCGCGACCTGTAGAACCGCTGATGACCGGGAGCGCTTGTTCGGCTGGCCTCGGCCCCAGCCATTTGGCCGACCTCGAACTTGGTCGGCATTCTGCGCACGACCGCCGCCAGCGGTAGGTTGTTTTCTCCTCACGCCACTTTTGAGAAAAGACTTAAACGGCGTCCCGTGTGGGCCTTCGTCCGGGTTTGGCTTCGTACATGCGCTTATCCGACCGATACGGTTTCAAAGTGAACTTGCGTTTGGCGCATCTAGTTTGAAACCGCCGGTGCATGTGCACATCGGGTGACTGAGGCGCGCTTGGTGCAGGCTGCAAGTGGCGACTCGGGATCGCCGGCCAGGCGATCCACGTTGGCATATCCGAATTTCGGGCTCGCACGGTCGAACTCGGCCGCGCCAGATGAGGTGCTGGTCAGCCAAATCGGAACGGCAGCAGGCGCATGGATAGACCCTCGCGGCGATTGAATTGGAGAGCTCGGCCCATTTCTAGCCGATCCTGCTGTTCGGCAAGCTCGGCAACAGCCGCACCGACTTGTCGATATCGATCAAGTCGGCAATCTGGTCCGGGCTCGCTGAGACTGGCGATGTATGTCAATCCTCTGGCCACAAGGAAACAGTCTGCGTTCACTGCGGTAGGTCCATTTTTAACAGCTGGCTTGTAGACATCCAATGCAGCGATGAAGGTGCTTAGTCCTGTTGGACGATGGTCGCGTCCTTGTACTTGCCCTTCATCTGATCCTCAAGAGTCTTCAGACTCTTGTTGTACTTCGATAGGCCTGCAACACATGTGCTGTACGACTTCGTGATCTCTTGGTAAGTTTTCCGGCACTCGACAAAGTCTTTACGCGTACTTAGAACAAGATCCGGTAGATCGCCGTAGGTTAGCGCGTCACCCGGCTTCGCTTTCTCAATGCACGCGTTCAGAAATTCAGCAGGAATTTCGCAGTTAGGCGCGCTAGCGGGACGGATGATCACTGTATGACAGCAGCCGGAAGAGCACAGCACAAGAGCGGAAGTCAAAGCGACTCGAAATGTGTTCATGGGGCACCTATCGTGAAGCCACTCTTGAGACTCTGCACTTGACTATCGGCGACCCGAGTGACTGCGCAAAGCTGCTGCCGCTTTTGCGGGTCGGTCATGAGTTCAATGAATTTGAAAATCTTTTCGTCTCTTTCTGCGCCCGGCGGCAAATTCTTGATGGCTGCTACGAGTGATCCGGTCGAGGCGGTTACGTCCTTCCCCCCTCTCTTCAGGTCACCGGTGGCAGACTCTAGGCCTCTACGTGCCGTGTCGAATTCGGTGCGGATGGTCCCAATTTCTACCTTGTAGGCATCGACAAGGGCTTGATTCTTGTCTCTCATGTCCTTTTCGATAGCGGTCTTGATCTCCATCATTTGGCCACCCAGGCTTTTGTATTCGTAGAGTCGCGCCTGCAGTTTGTCGACTTCACTTTGTTTTGCCTTGAGGCCCGCGTAGTAGCCGACCCCGCCAAGCAGCAACACGGCAAGCGCACCAGGCATCAACCTAGTCAGAAATCCGTTGAGCGGTAGCATGGATTCAAGATCTCCTGTGTCGGTTGAATTCCAGAAGGCGTCCCCCTGGCTCTAGAGCTGGCCGGTGCAACGCCAATTGCCAGGACACCTCGTACAACCGGTGAAGCATCAATGCGAAAGCCCGGCAATTCCGTCTTTGATGACGCTCGACTTGACATAGATCCCTTGTTCTTGGAGCGCCAGATTTCTGATTACGGCAACGAGATTGGGTTGGGGCCGGCCTGCGGCATCGAAGAGTTTTAGGTCATCATGGATGCCAAGATTCAGCCCTCCAGTAAGCACCTTTGCGATGCTTGGCGGGCAATTGCAACCGACAGCGCATTCGTCTTGACTGGGGTTCGGGGCCTTTGGTTTCTCGCAGAAGGGGCCACTAAATCCCACTGGAGGGTTCGCGCGACCGTCGAGGCATGTACGGCCGCGCCCATTGACCACGGCCTTTGATCCGAGTGTGTCGCACCATGGAGAATGAGCGCTAGCAATGTCGACCGCTGTAACAAGCCCTCGCTTGTACTTTGCGCGGAGGTCCACCGCAATTGCCCTTGCCGACCACTCTACCGACTCAAAGATCGCATGCCCGTCTACGTCGCTATTGCCATCTTTCCCATCGGATTTGGGGGTGCCCTTCCAGGGGCTCGAGCTGTGCTTCTGACACCAGTAGTTGTTCATGCGAACGCATCGTTTCGCTTCGGAACTGCAACTGATGGACTTTCCCGCTTTGTCGGTGAGGCTTCGTTCCGCTTCCTGGCACCAGTTTGTTGCCTCGGCAGAACTCAGGGCAATGAGCGGAACGAAAAGAATGAAGGCAACCCCAACGATGCGCAGGCAAGATCGTGTCGCGCAATTGAATGCAAGAGTCAGATGTGTCACTACTAGCTCCCCCCCTTTCCGCATGCTCGCATTCGGGTGCTTGACCTCGCTTCCACAAGTGTGAGGATGTAACGCTGCGTGCCCCTCCAACCTGCCAATGAATCGTCACGGGGCGATTCAAACTGATCAATGTGACTCAGTCCGCGAAGTCGAGAGCCGGACATTCGTGCGTGCCAGCTGACGTCGCAATGCAACCTCGTACTCCGCAGCTACGTCGAGAAGTTGTTCAATCGTTCTGATCGTCGTTTGGATTACAGAAAGATCACCAAGATCATGAATGCATCGTGCCGTCGAAAGGCGTTCGATTAGGCACTCAATGACGGGCTGCGCTGCCTCCACGGTTTCAATGATTTGCACGTGTGATTGCTTCATGATGCTCTCCAGGGAACAGATGGGCGACTGATTTTGGGCCTATCTGGTGGCGCCTAAAAGTGGCGTCTCGAAAGAAGTGAGGGACGTGTAAGGGGGGCATGCCCTGACCTGAAGGCCCTATCCACCGGGCCCCAAGAGTCAGGCGCTCGAACTGATAGGGCAATCAAGGTCCAATGCTGTCCAAGCTGCAACACGGCCTCAGGCTCGCCTCAGTTGGCAGGATGGGAATCTTCCGCAAGGAACTGTCGCGTCAAACGCCAAGCCTTGAGCTTCCGGTCGATACGCCGACTGCCAAAGCCCACGAGCAACCCATACTCGCCGCCCAGGCCCTGAATGATGTGCCACTTGCCGCGCAGCTTGAAGTACTGCTTGTAAAGCGCGGCCACTGTCGCCTGCCCATTTTTCAGCCAAAGCCGCTCAACCCTGCCCAGTGATTGCAGGCATTCGCGCGCAAGCTGTTGCACTGGCAGGCCTGCCAGGCGACCACTGCAGAAAATGCAGCGACTCAGAGACGCATGTCCTGCTCGACCAGCGCGCGTCGACTCGATCAGACAAGGATGTTGAACAAGCGCTTCGCAATCCGGGCAAGCGTCTTGCAAGACGGTGTCATGGATCGGGCACCAACGCCAACACGCGAACCGCCAGTGAATGTCGAGGTAGGGAAGTCTGCGCTCTGCAAGGCAGCAAGGACAGAACCGGAACCGTGCCTTGCCGTCCTCGCCCGACAGCAGAAGCTTGTGCGGTCCCATGCCCGATAGAGCCACACCTTCCATCAATCGACTGGAGACCGCAAAGCTGCTGGGCGGCAGGTGGCAACGCTGCCGCAGACCGTCCAGCGCCTCGCCTTGGAGATGCCAGTCCAAATCCCCCTGAGTAGGAAGGCCAAGGAAGTGCATCAGCTCGTCGAGCTCGCCGACGCCTTGTGCACAGGCCAGTCTTGTCAACCACGCGCTGGGCGCTTCAAACTGGAAGGGCTGCGGCACGCCATACTTCAACGAAGCGGCTTGATCGGCACTCATAGAAACAATGGCATCTGACGGCGCGGACGCGAGCCAACACGGCGCATCCCTGATGGCCGCATCGCGCGATAGCAATCCAGCAACCAGGCCGCGCGGCGGCCATCAACATCAGCAGCAGGCTCCTCAGCCAGTTCAGTGAGTACCGGGAAGTGGACATCTTCGAACGCCTGCAGCGCCATACCTTCCGCGCGGCCGACCTCAGAAAGACGTCGCAAACCGCGTGTGAGCATGGCACCGACTGCTGACAGACTCACTGAGCTGTGCCGCACAGCGCGCACCGGCGCACCTGGGCGCTCGAGCAGGCCGAATGCTTCCACCATGCGATAGGCACCATCCACGGTCATATCCTGAAGCAGCGGCGGCAGCCGGAGGGAGGCGCTTCTGGCTACGCCCGCGTCACCGAGTAGAACTGCCTCGACCCACTCCAACCAGGCAACCAGCTCGGGCTCGAGAGAGCCGCCCACTTCAAACGGTTTGAAGAAGCGCCCACAGCGACAGATGCGCAGGCCAGGTCTGGCCCAATGGATTTTTCGGCCACAGGAAGCGCATGCCTGCACCAAGCTGCAACTGTGCCGCCGACATGCGGGCACTGCCCTCGTGAGCCAGTCGATGCGAGCGAAGCCGGCTTCACGAAGACAGAGCGGACACAGCTTTGCCATCATGGTCGTCGGGGCTACCCAGCGACATAGGCGATGGCCAGCCAGGTGCACCCAACGTCCACCGGTTCTGCTTTCAAGCAAGGTCATCCGGCCACGCACCTCGTCAGCGTCTGCATGCAGCGCCCACGCCACCTTCACGACGTCGCTGTCGCTAAGCCCGGTACGCCGATCCAGCCCCAGCCAACGCATACCCTCCTCGTACTGGATGCCATTGGCCTGAAATGCACGAAGGAGCCAACTCATGGTCGACTCCTCCGGCATCGGCGGCACAACAATCCCCAGCCGGCTCTGCTCACGCGGAGGCATAAGGATTCACCACTTGGCTGGACGAACCGCTGATGCGCTGAAAGGCAATCTGAAAGTGACTGAGATCGACGGCCTGCGCTTTCGCATCAAAGGCGACCAGCACCGCCTCCGTCAGCAACAGCTTCACTCGCCGACGGTTGCCCAGAACAGCCTTGTGCGTGCGCTTGGCCATTTCCTTTTCGGCAAGAATTGAAAAGTCGATGCAGCGCGTGTGCCTTCCGATCTCCCCCAAGAACTTGGCCCAAGGCTCATCGTCGTCAAAGTGCCTCAGACTCAGTCGAACAGACACGCGGTCCGCCAAAGACTCGTCCACATTCTCCAAACCACCAAAGCTGTTGCTGGCGAGGAAGATCAGTGCGATGCCGGTTTCGTCCATCAGATCGCGCAGTACCTCCGAGGCCGTCGTCTCAGTCGCTTTCGGGGCTTTGGATTTGCGGACAGACTGCTCGAGCACATGCGCCTGGTCAATGAAGATGATGCGTGTGCGCTGCTGCTCAAGCGCCTCGAAAGCAATGTCGCGCATGCTGTCAAAGCGCCCCCTTCTGACAGCCGTGAAGGGGTGGTGCACCGCCCGCAGCAAGAGCGACACGATGCTGCCTGCGCATGGATTCGATCGAAGCCGTATGCTGAGCGCCCCATAGCCCTCGACGATGTCAGTGGCTGTCGGAAGGCTTTTGCGAAAGTACTCGGAGACGCTGGTCTTGGATGTGCCCGGCGGGCCTGACACCACAATGCCTTGTGGGCAGTTGGGGCGCAACGCCAGCTGGTAGGCTCGGTCAAAGGCGGCCAGAACCATATGCAAGTCAGCGAACAGCACATACTTCCTGGCCACCTCATCGGATGCGAGGATTGCAGCAGGCGAGTACATGAACATGCGGCGCTCAGCGACCTGCCGAGCCTCCTCTTCGTCAGCGTCTCCGGTATCAATGATGTCGAAATTGTTCATGTTATTCAAAGATCAATGGCTTGATAGTTGTCGTCGTCGATAAACGAGTACGCAGGGACTTCTTGCTTGCAGACCGGCTCAATCGGGGCTGAGCTTGATGCCGATGGAGGCGCCTCTTCGCTCGGCTGAGAGGAAAGGGATGAGCCAAAAACTCGGGCAGATGTGGCTCCGCTGAAACGGGCCGCGAGCTTTTGATCCGCTTTTGTTTTCCAGCTCACGGACTCCTGCCAGTGGTCATGCAGCAGAAGGCGTGCTCGTTCCAGGTTTTCATAAGCGCCATTGCTTTTGAGTTCCTGGCGTGCAAACTGGCGAATCACCAAGTGCTGCTTCCAACTCAGCCCATTCGCGTACCTTCCCCATCGGCATGGACTGGCCACCCACAGATGACTGACCGGATCCTCCACCCAGATGTGCGACAGGTCGTCTGGATCCCACTTCACCCAGGCCTTGAAGGTCTTGCCGTGCGCTTGACGCAAAGGCAGCAACTCCGCGCCACCGAACGGCAAGCCATGGAGATCTACTCCGCCTTGATGAACGGTCAACTGTTTGGACAGTGCCGACACCATGCGCAATCGCTCCATGTTGTGAGGAAATCGCGCAGGCGGCACGCTGAGCAACCCATCTTTCATCAGGTCATAGGGCCGCGCCAGCTTGCGCTCATTGATCTGGAACGGATGGAAATCGACTACGTACATCAACAGTCCACGGACGAATGCCGTGAACATGATGGCGGCGTCCTTGTTGGGGTCCATGTTGATGACATTGGCCACACGCTTGTGCACTCGGCCACGCGCCAGGGTCAGGTGGTCAAGTGATGCAAAGAAGCGTTCAACATGAGGCTTCAGCCATGGAGTACGGACTCGGCAATACGTGAAGCTGCTGCCCAACTCCCTTCCCATGCGCTGGAATACTGGTGAGTGGAACTCCAGCCCGTTATCCAGCTTGAGGGTGTCCGGGATACCCTCAGAGATCCAGTCGTTCTCCAGCTTGATCCCAGCGACCATGTCCGCTTTGAAACTCAGCGCACACCTCACCACCCCACTCACACTGCTCAGGCCCGCGCCGTAAAAGCTAACGTAAAACCCGAGCACATAGCCCGAGTAGGCATCAATCATCACCGTCAGCATCGGGCGCCCGAGCGGCAAGCCCGTTCGATCGCAGATCACGACCCAGTTCAATGGCGTGTGGTCCACTTCGACGACATCCAATGGATACCGGGCCACAGTGCCATCCATCGCGGTGCGCGTCACCATCCGAGCCCGTGCCGTGCCTTCCCGTGCCTCAATGACACGATGCTGATCCATTGCAGCGACCCGTCGCGAGAGCGTACTCAGGCTGATTCGAGATTCCGCCTCTGCCAACTTACCTTCAGCAACAAGAGGTTTTGCCTGTGCATGAATCATCGCGAGGGTATGGCGCAGCGAAAACCGATCTCGGGTCAGGTAGTACTTGCGCAGCGAGTCGATCACGAGCCGGTCCATCGTCGGATTCAGCTTCTTGGTGAGGACCCTGTGCGAGCGGCCATCGACCAAGGACTGCGGCGCGTGCTGTGACTTCTCATACGTTCTCAGCCATCTCATCACGGTGCTGCCCGACGGTGCATTTGCGTCTCTATTTCGCTGAGCCACTTTCTTGATCAAGGCTTCGATGGGGCGACGCATCCCGCGACTGAGATGCGCCTGACGAATCGCCGTGATGTAGACCATCCTTTGCTTGAAACGCTCCAGCTTGGCACCCTTGAGGTTGTCATAGGCCACAAGGCGCGGCGAGGCCGTCTTATCGTCCTTGGGCGCGGGTGCGCTGTCATGCCCCATCAGGACGATGTCACCGTCCCAAACGGACTTGATGAATTTCGCCTTGGATATCGTTCGCGGATGCCGGGTGTGGAAGTCCTCATAGCTCAGGATGCCATCTGGCAACTCGCGGATCAGTTCATACGTCCGTGCGCCACGGCGAAACGCCAAGCCAGCGTGCAAGGTAAACGGCATCGTTGTTCTCCAAAAATTGGGTGTGAATGAGGCGGCAGTTCGGCGCAACGCTGATGGCACCTGCGAAGGTGATGACGCGGGTGGCGACCAGGTGAAACAGCAGCTCTCGCGGAACCATCAGCTCTGTCGCCAGACGCTGTATCGATGCGCCCTGCGGGTGCACCAGCAGGTGCTGCGTGACCCGCGCAATGTCAGCAGACTCGAAGTGCCCCTTGGCGTAGCGCAGCACGCGCCGCACGGTCTCGTGTTGGTCGCGCCGTCGGAGTGACTCTTCCGAGATGACGTAGAACTGCTGCCCACGCTCGGCCAGATGTCGGGCGGCCAGATTGAACAACGATCGGTGCTTTGGCACCTTGGACTCGAGCTTGACTTCCCAGATCGCCAATCGACCGTCAATGGTTTCGACGCGGTAGTCGGGCGTGTAGTTGCATCCAGGTAGTTGAAGGGTCTCGGGTTGAGAAGAGACCTTGAGGGTCGCTGGGCACAAAGCCGCGACTTGTACAAAGGCGCTTTCGGTGGTGGCCTCAGCCTGGACCGAAGAAGGCAAGACGCCTCTCAGGTTCAGCAGGTGGACGGTTCGAGGCGTGGTCGGCTTGATGAGCCGACGTACAGGCGTATTCATACCTCTCCTTGCGAGATGGTGGTGTTCCCTACGCGCAAAGTCGTAGGGGCGAGCTTGACCACCGTCAGCTGCAGGGAGATACTCGAGTCGCCAAACTGTTGGGTAATCTCCCGGCAAACAGACGCCGGTCATTCGAAAGGGTGATCGGCGTTCTTACGTCATGGTGTTCTCCGTTTCAATGGGTTGATTTACGCGGCACCTTGGTCAGTGCATAGCGCGTTAGTTGATTAGCAAAGCTAGTTGCTGAATGCTGTGGGACTAAGCGTTCCGGGTCGTAGAAGACGCGCCTACCGAATCTGATTCCCATAGGAAATTCGCTGTGCTTTCAGCAAGCACGGCGGAAGTCGCGAAAAGCGGTAGATCTGTCGCAGCACGACTTGCGCCTGTAGATTTGCTGTTAACAAGTCGGCGCTTGCGACATACCCCGACGCGAGGTGGCGCGGACTCTATTTGTCGCGGCTCAAATGCGCAACCAAGTGCCTGCAGCGCAAGCTGTTCAAGAACAGAGTCTTGAAAACAGCACTTTTTTCTTGAACAAGAAAATCTAGCGCTGAGCTCAGCATTCTTCTGCGGCGCGCTGTTCCCACACACGCCGATCAATGCAGATTGATGCGCCATCGACCGAAATCCACGTCGATTCGGGCGCGAAACTTACGTCTGACGCAAAAAAACTGATTTCAAGAGCAAAGCCATCGCTTTTCACGAAGATGCCTTCGCATTAGGGAAACTGTTAGCTAAACAGGTCAAACTATGCACGCCCACATACGCCATAGCCTTGAACGCATGTGGAGGAAGGAAACTGCGCGGCAATCTGGGAAGGGTCTGCATTAGGCTGATTGCAGCCGTTCGGCTCGGGCAGTCGAGCGGCTGCAATGTGCCCAAAGCGGAAGCTCACCTCCAGGGCTGTCAATCGCCGCCGATACTACCGTGACCGCTCGACGGCACTTTTCGCCGAGTATTGCCAGTCACCTAAAGGTTAGGTTTTAAGTGATCAGTCTCTTTATCCTGGATCACCCCAGCTGGTGGACGCCGATGGGCATGGCCTTCAAGTACGCCATCATCTTGGCGGCAGTAGTCGTCGGCGTATGGTTCTTTCGAGAGTCAAAGGCTGGCTACTTCATTTTTGGCTGGCCCATAGTTGTGCCTTTGCCTCTGGTGCTGCTCACCTTCAGTGAGGGCCTGTTTGGGCCGTTCGTTAAACCTGCGCATGAGAGTAACTATGCCTACGTTTGGATAGCCATCGCTCTTCTTGAGCTCTTCCTTTTTTGGATACCGATTGCAGGGCTCTCGATGGGGCCGACCAGCGATTTAACGGAAGAGATCGGCAAAAGGGCACCAAAGAACGACGAGGATGCTGCAGTTCTTGATGCGCTAAGGCTGTATCGCGCCGGCCAACCTGTCACTCAATCTTGCCCAGCTTGCCAGAGCCGACTGGCACTTAGGTCTTCACAACAGCGCGAAATGCAAGAAGTTCACGTTAGTTGTGAGTGTGGCAAGGCAAATGGAACTTACACGTTCACCTTGCCAGAAGCGCGGCCTATCGGTGAATGAGTCGCCGCGAGTTCGTAACAGCCGTCAGCCTAGTTGGCCTTTCAGCAGGGGGCGTCTCGTGCTTTCCGCGAGACGTCAGTTCAATTTGGCTTTGAACGACTACGGTTGGGTAACGCACCGGGCGCTAGGAATGACAACTTTGGGCTCATCAACTGCCTGATAAAGGCCGGGAGCAAATGTCTGCTCCGGGCACAAAGCAGCCATCTAGGCTCGGCATCTGAGAGGCTGCAACCGCTGCGTAGCAGCAGTTCGCCAGGACGTTCTCGGTTGATTGGAACTGCAACACCGGGCCTAGCGAACCCACTCCGAATTCCACTCTTGCATTGCCAGCTCCCACGCTCCCCAGGTGGACTCTGTCACTTCAAGGCTGTGAAGCACTTCAGCGCGTTCTTGCGCCTCAAGGCGTAGCTCAAGCAGTGATTCAGTTCGCCGCAATGTCTTGAGCAATGCTGAAGTGAACTTGTGGCCGGCGGGTTGGTGGGCGGTGTGCATGCAGCTCTCCTCCAACGATGGCAGAAGCATCCGCGATAGCTTGCAGAGCATCCATCCCGCCAGGGTGTGCCCACTTTAGGGGGAGTAGGGATGAGGCGCCGGAGGGTCTGAATCTCAGCTTTCTCGGGGGCTCAAGCATTCAGATCCAAAGCGGATTGAGTTCGAACTTCAGCGCAAACAGTTCGAACTTCAGCGCAAACCGACATTCAGCGCAAACCGACAGCCGATACATCAGGCGCTTCCGCTTCATCCCCCCTTTTCTGCAGTCTGTCGCGCCCGCCTTGGGCGGCCACGGTCGGCTTGTTATGGTGTGCTACATCAGTAACACACCGGCTTCGGCCTCGACCGTTATGCAAACCTGGAACGACTCAGCCCCCATCTACCAGCAGCTGGCCGATCGCCTGGCCGTGCAGTTGCTGGATGGCTCGCCGCCTGAGGGCGAGGCCCTGCCTTCGGTGCGCCATCTGGCGAGCCAGTACCTGATCAACCCGCTGACGGTGACCCGGGCTTTGCAGGCCCTGGTGGACAACGAGCTGATCGAGAGCCGCCGCGGTGTGGGCATGTATGTGCGCAGCGGCGCCCGCGAGCGCTTGCTGAAAGCCAAGCGCGAGCAGTTCTTGCACACCGAGTGGCCGCAGCTGCGCGACAAGCTGCGCCGCCTGGGCCTGAGCGCCCAAGACCTGAACTGGGAGGCCACATGAGCACCGCTGCCGCCACAATCGCCCACCCCGCCCCTTCCACCCTCGCACCCTCCGCCACCATGAGCCACTTGATCGAAGCCCGCGACTTCAGCCTTCGCTACGGCCGCAAGACCGCCGTCGACAACATCAGCTTCCACATCCCCAAGGGCCGGGTGGTGGGCCTGCTGGGCCACAACGGCGCCGGCAAGACCTCGCTGATGAAGGCCATGGTGGGCCTGATCGGCGGCACGGGCGAGCTGAAGGTGCTGGGCCTGGACCCGCGCAACCAGCGCGGCGAGCTGCTGGAATCGCTGTCCTACATCCCCGATGTGGCGGTGCTGCCGCGCTGGGCGCGCGTGCATGAGCTGATCACGCTGATGAGCGGCCTGCAGCCCAAGTTCTCGGCCGAGCGCGCCCGCGCCCTGCTCAAGCGCACCAGCGTGGGCACGCAGGACAAGGTCAAGAGCCTGTCCAAGGGCATGGTCACGCAGCTGCACCTGGCACTGATCGCTGCCATCGACACGAA
>JAIXSD010000020.1 GCA_027484885.1 Rubrivivax sp. | reverse complement strand
GCCCCACACCAACATTTGCGAGACGCGGCGCAAGGCTTGGACACCGAGCCGGTGAGCCTGGCGCAGCTGGCGGCACTGCAAGGCCAGGCCGGCCTGGGCTCGCTGCTGGTGGTGCTGAGTGCGCCCTGCGTGCTGCCCGTGCCCGGCGTGGGCAATGTCATGGGCCTGGCCCTGATGCTTGTGGCCGTCTCAGTCTGGCGCGGCGATTCGATCGCGGGCCTGCCGCAGCGCGTGGCGGGCTTTCAGATGCCGGCGCGGTGGGCGCGGCGTGCCTTGCTCATGATGGCCTGGCTGTACGAAAACGCCGCCCGTTTCGCCCGTGGCCAGCACGGCCCGGGCCTGGCCAACAGTACCGGGCCCCGGCCCTGGATGGCGGCCTTGGTAGCCTTGATGGGCGCCTTGATTTTCTTGCCCCTGCCGCTGGGCAATGTGCTGCCGGCGCTGTGCATGGGCTTGATCGGCCTAGGCCTGGCCTTGCAAGACCGCCTGCTCCAGCTCTACGCCCTGCTGGCAGGTCTGCTGGCCTGTCTCTACACGGCGGCGCTCGCCCTAGCCGCCTGGACCTGGGGCTTGGCGCCGGTGTGGCGCTACCTGGGGGCCGAGCTGCGTTGAAACGGCCTCAAGCCGGTTGACGCATCAGGTAGTCAAAAGCGCCCAGTGCCGCCTTGGCGCCCTCGCCCGTGGCGATGATGATCTGCTTGAAGGGCACGGTGGTCACATCGCCCGCGGCAAACACGCCGGGCAGCGAAGTCTGGCCCTTGGCATCGACGATGATTTCGCCGTGCTTGCTCAGCTCGACCACGCCCTTGAGCCACTCGGTATTGGGCACCAGGCCGATCTGCACAAACACGCCTTCAAGCTCGATACGGCGGGCCTCGCCGCTGACACGGTCGGTGTAGTTCAGGCCGTTGAGCTTGCCGCCCTCGCCGGTGAACTCGGTGGTTTGGGCCGAGGTGTGGATGGTGACGTTGGGCAGGCTCTTGAGCTTGTTGACCAGCACCGCATCGGCACGCAAGGCCTCGCCGAACTCGATCAGGGTGACATGGGCGACGATGCCGGCCAGGTCGATGGCGGCCTCAACGCCAGAGTTGCCGCCGCCGATCACCGCCACACGCTTGCCCTTGAACAGCGGGCCGTCGCAATGCGGGCAGTAGGCCACGCCTTTGTTCTTGTACTCCTGCTCGCCCGGCACATTGACATTGCGCCAGCGCGCGCCGGTGGACAGGATGACCGAGCGCGACTTGAGCGTACCGCCGTTGGCCAGCTGCACCTCGATCAGGCCGCCCGGCTCGGTGGCCGGGATCAGCTTCTCGGCGCGCTGCAAATTCATGATGTCCACGTCGTAGGCTTTGACATGGCCTTCCAGCGCGGCGGCGAACTTGGGGCCGTCGGTTTCGAGCACGGACACATAGTTCTCGATCGCCAGGGTGTCGTTCACCTGGCCGCCAAAACGCTCGGCCGCCACGCCGGTGCGGATGCCTTTGCGGGCAGCGTACACGGCCGCAGCCGCGCCGGCCGGGCCACCGCCGACGATCAGCATGTCGTAGGGCGCCTTCTCGCTGAGCTTGGCGGCATCGCGGGCGGCGGCGCCGGTGTCCAGCTTGGCCACGATCTCTTCCACCGTCATGCGGCCCGAGCCGAAGAACTGGCCGTTCAGGTAGATGCTGGGCACGGCCATGATCTCGCGGGCATTGACCTCGTCCTGGAACAGGCCGCCGTCGATGACCACGGTCTTGACGCGCGGGTTCTGCACCGCCATCAAGCTCAGGGCTTGAACCACATCGGGGCAGTTGTGGCAGCTCAGGGACATATAGACCTCGAAGCTGAAGTCGCCGTCCAGGCCGCGGATCTGCTCGATCACCTCGGGCTCGACCTTGGGCGGGTGGCCACCCACCCACAGCAGGGCCAGCACCAGGGAGGTGAACTCATGGCCCAGGGGAATGGCGGCGAAGCTGAGCTTCATGTCCGAGCCGACGCGGTTCAGGCTGAAGGACGGGCGGCGCTCGGCCTGGCCGTCGGTCTTGAGGGTGATCTTGTCCGACATCGCCGCAATGTCTTGCAGCAGGCCGAGCAGTTCGCTCGAGGCCTCGCGCTCATCCAGGCTGGCGATGATTTCGAAAGGTTGGGTGACGCGCTCGAGGTAGGCCTTGAGCTGGGTCTTCAGTTGTGCGTCCAACATGGTGCTTCTCCGTTTTCGGGGTGTACAGGCGTGGCGCTGCGAAGCCACTCTGAAAACGCCCTGAGCTTCAGCCGGAGAGGCCGGGGCGCTTTCAGCGGAGCTTGAACAACAGATCTCGCTGAAGGGGAATCGCAAGCCCTCCCGGGCCTGCGAATTCACGGGTCATTCGATCCAGTCGGGTGAAGACTTAGATCTTGCCGACCAGGTCCAGCGAAGGAGCGATGGTCTTGGCGCCTTCCTTCCACTTGGCCGGGCAGACTTGGCCGGGGTTGGCGGCGGTGTACTGGGCGGCCTTCAGCTTGCGCAGGGTTTCCGACACGTCGCGGGCGATTTCGTTGGAGTGCACTTCGGCGGTCTTGATGATGCCGTCCGGGTTGATCACGAAGGTGCCGCGCAGCGACAGGCCTTCTTCTTCGATGTGCACGCCGAAAGCGCGGGTCAGCTTGTGAGTCGGGTCGCCGACCAGGGGGAACTTGGCCTTGCCCACGGCCGGCGAGGTTTCGTGCCAGACCTTGTGCGAGAAGTGGGTGTCGGTGGTGACGATGTAGACCTCGGCACCGGCCTTTTGGAACTCAGCGTAACTGTCAGCTGCATCTTCGACTTCGGTCGGGCAGTTGAAGGTGAAAGCCGCCGGCATGAAGATCAGCACGGACCACTTGCCCTTCAGGCTTTCGTCGCTGACGGTGACGAACTTGCCGTTGTGGAAGGCTTCGGTCTTGAAAGGCTGGACTTGGGTGTTGATCAAGGACATGACGTTTCCTTTTGGGTTGATAGAGAAACAGAACAAAACAGAACAGGGCAAGTTCAAAAACCTGCGACTGAGGAATCATAAAAGCAAGCCCCGGCTTGCAGGTTTGATTAATCAAATCACTGTCATTGCTTGTGCCTATTGAGCCGGACTATCAAGAACCAGACCCAGGCGTCACGTCTTTGTCATCGGCTCACAGCCCCGCTTCCAGCGCCAGCAATTCCTCCACCGTCTGCCGGCGGCGGATCAGGTGCTGCTGATCGCCATCCACCAGCAGCTCGGCCGCCAGCGGGCGGCTGTTGTAGTTGCTGGACATGGAGGCACCGTAGGCGCCGGTGTCGTGGATCACCAGCAGATCGCCCACCTG
>JAIXSD010000640.1 GCA_027484885.1 Rubrivivax sp. | reverse complement strand
TTCGACTGAAGGATCGCCTCCGGCTCAAACACAAGTCGCTACCTCGAGCACCGCGCGCCGCAACATGCGGCTCTTTTGAACAGGCCCTGCGCTCAGCTCCATATGCTGAGGCAGGGCTTGTTTCCTGTGGGCCCAGCCTTTTCAGTCAGAGCACTTGCCCGCGGCCGATCGCGAAGTGTTCAAAGCCCAGGGTCTTCATCAACGCCGGCTCCCACTGGTTGCGGCCATCGAACACCACGGGCTGCTTCAGCACGCGTTGGATGCCATCGAAATCCGGCGTTCGGAATTCTTTCCACTCGGTGATCAACAGCAGGGCATCTGCCCCCTCGAGCGCAGCCTCCGCACTGGGGCACAGCTGCAATCCTGCGTGATCACCCAGCAGACGTTGAGCCTCCGGCATGGCCACGGGATCGTAGGCCGCCAGCGTGGCGCCGCGCCGCAGCAGTTCCTGAACGATGACCAGAGCTGGCGCCTCGCGCATGTCGTCGGTGTTGGGCTTGAAAGCCAAGCCCCACAGGGCGAAATGGCGGCCGGTCAAGTCGGAGCCAAAGCGTGACACGACCTTGTCCACCAAGAGGAGCTTCTGGCGCTCGTTGGCCTGCTCCACCGCGGTCAGCACACGCAGTGGGATGCCCTCGCCTTCCGCCGCACGGATCAGCGCTTTGACATCCTTGGGAAAGCAGGATCCGCCATAGCCCGCGCCGGCATATAAAAAACTGTAGCCAATGCGCGGGTCGGAGCCGATGCCACGGCGCACCAGTTCGATGTCCGCGCCGACCTTCTCGGCCAGCAGCGCCATTTCGTTCATGAAGCTGATGCGGGTTGCCAACATGGCATTGGCCGCGTACTTGGTGAACTCGGCGCTGCGCAGGTCCATCACGATCATGCGGTCGTGGTTGCGCGTGAAGGGCGAGTACAGCGCCCGCATGAACAGCGTGGCCTGCTCGTCATCCGAGCCCACGATGATGCGGTCCGGCTTCATGAAGTCTTCGACCGCCGCGCCCTCCTTCAGAAACTCAGGGTTGGAGACCACCGAGAAGTTCAGATCGGAGCCGCGCTTGGCCAACTCTTCCGCCACCGCGGCACGCACACGATCGGCCGTGCCCACGGGCACCGTGCTCTTGTCGACGATGACCTTGTAGTCGGTCATGCGCTGACCGATGGAACGAGCCGCCGCCAGCACATACTGCAGATCGGCCGAACCATCTTCATCGGGCGGCGTACCAACGCCGATGAACATGATGGTGCCGTGGTTGACTGCGCGGTCGATGTCGGTGGTGAACTGAAGCCGGCCCGCCGCCACATTGCGGCGCACGATGTCCAGCAAACCCGGCTCATGGATAGGGATCTGCCCCTCGTTGAGGATGCGGATCTTTTCGGGGTTCACATCCAGGCAGACCACATGGTTGCCCATCTCGGCCAGGCAGGCGCCCGTAACCAGACCCACATAACCCGTGCCAATGGCGGTGACTTTCATTCGGCGGCCTTGTCTTTCTTGATGTTTCGCGAAGTGGCTTGGCGACGCCCTAGCGTAGCGCCTGGCCGAAGTTTTAACCGCGAAATATGAAGGCCTGATGAGCCATTCGGACGAGGATCAAAACCAGGAAAAAGAAAGCCCGCCGGCGCGAACGCGGGCGGGCTTGGCGATGAACTCCATGTTTCCGGCCGTGGAGGCCGAAAACGAAAAAGGGCTCAGACCTTGAAGTAGTCCCGATACCAGGCCACGAATCTGGCCACACCGTCCGGCACCGGCATGGCCGGGCGGAAGTCCGTCCATGCGGCCAGCTCTTCCACATCCGCATGCGTGGCGGGCACATCGCCATCCTGCAGCGGCATGAAGTTCTTGATCGCTTCGCGCCCCACCGCCTTCTCAATCGCCTCGATGAAGGCCATCAGCTGGATGGGCGCATGGTTGCCGATGTTGAACACGCGGTAGGGCGCGTTGGAGTGGGCCGGGTCGCTCTTGTCGGAGTCGTAACCTGGCTCCGGCGTGGCCGGGCGGTCCAGCACGCGCACCACGCCTTCGGCGATATCGTCGATGTAGGTGAAGTCGCGGATCATCTTGCCGTGATTGAACACATTGATCGGCTTGCCTTCGATGATGGCCTTGGTGAACAGGAACAGCGCCATGTCCGGACGGCCCCAGGGCCCGTAGACCGTGAAGAAGCGCAGGCCGGTAGTCGGCAGGCGGAACAGATGGCTGTAGGTGTGGGCCATCAGCTCATTGGCCTTCTTGGTGGCGGCATACAGGCTGACCGGATGGTCCACGCTGTGATGCTCGGAGAAAGGCATCAAGGTGTTGCCGCCGTACACACTGGAGCTGGAGGCGTAGGCCAGATGCTGCACACCGTTGTGGCGGCAGCCCTCCAGGATGTTGGTGAAACCGACGATATTGCTGTCGATGTAGGCGTGCGGGTTCTCGATCGAGTAACGCACACCGGCCTGCGCCGCCAGGTGGACCACGCGGTCGAACTTGTGGTCCTTGAAGAGCTTCTCGATGCCGGGGCGATCGGCCACATCCATCTTTACGAACTCGAAACCGGGCTTGCCAGTCAGCCGAGCCAGACGGTTGTCCTTCAGCGTCGGGTCGTAGTAATCGTTCAGATTGTCCAGGCCGACCACCTGGTCGCCTCGCGCCAGGAGGATCTGGCTGACATGCATGCCGATGAAGCCGGCCGCGCCGGTGAC
>JAIXSD010000705.1 GCA_027484885.1 Rubrivivax sp. | reverse complement strand
GACAGGCTCATCCAGGCGAACACACGTTCATGCAAAGCTTGAGGCTCATGGCCGGGCGCCACCCGCTCGTCGCGTGCCTGGGCCACCGGGCCACGGGCCCAATCCCAGACGCAAACATCTGCCAGTGTACCGAGGCCAAAGTGGCCCACTTCCTGCTGCAAACCCAGGGCTTCAGCAGCGCCGCGGGTGGCGGCGTGCAAAGCCACCCAGGCGCTCAGGCGCTGGCCCGACAAAGCCTGGATCTTGTAGGCGTCCAGCAGGTTGCGCTGCATGGACAAGCTGGTGCCGCCGCCCACATCGCTGGCCATGCTGACACCCAGGCCGCTGGCCCGCGCCGCAGGCCAGTCGAACAAACCGCTGCCCAGGAAGAGATTGCTGGACGGGCTGTGCGCCACCTGCCCGCCGCGCGCGGCCAGCAGCTGCCGGTCGTTCTCGTCCAGCCAGATGCCGTGGGCCAGGATGGCGCGCTCATGCAGCAGGCCGACGCGCTCGTAGACATCGAGGTAACTGCGCGCCTCGGGGAAGAGCTCGGCCACCCAGCGCACCTCATCGCGGTTTTCGGCCACATGGGTTTGCATGTAGAGCGAGGCATCGGCGCGGCAGAGCGCGCCGGCCATGGCCAGCTGGGCCGGGCTGCTGGTGGGGGCGAAACGCGGGGTCACGGCGTAAGCCAGGCGGCCCTTGCCATGCCAGCGCTGGATCAAATCGATGCAGTCACGCTCGGCGCCGGCCACATCGTCCAGCAGCTCGGGCGGCGCATGGCGGTCCATCAGCACCTTGCCGGTGATCAGGCGCATGCCGCGCGCCTCGGCCGCGGCGAACAAGGCCTCGGCCGAGCCCTTGTGCACGGTGGGGAACACCACGGCCGAGGTGCTGCCATGGGCCAGCAGCGCATCCAGAAAACGCGCCGCGCCGGCCGCCGCCACGGCCGGGTCGGCATAGCGCCGCTCGGCCGGGAAGGTGTAGCGGTTGAGCCAGTCCAGCAGCTCGGCGCCGTAGGAGGCGATCACATCCAGCTGCGGGCAATGCACATGGGTGTCGATGAAGCCCGGCAGGATCAGGCGGCCGCGGTGGTCCACCTGCTGCCAGCTGGCGTTGGGCGCCTCCGCCTGGGTGCCGGCGATGCGGCCGGCCTCGTCGATCAGCAGCCAGTGGTCGGGCTGGAAGCGCACGGCCGGGCTGTCCAGCTGGCCCCAGTCGGGCTGGGCAGTGAAGTCCAGCAGATCGCCGCGCAGGGCGAGCTTGCGGCCGGGGCCGGCGGAGAGGGTCGAGGGGTTCAAGTCGGGCATGGGCAGATTCAAAGATTGGGGTTCGGGTCGCATCAAGTGGCTTCAGCCGCTTTCTTGGCGACCGCGCTGCGAGCAAGTTCACGCGCCACCTCGCGCACCTGCTCGCGCAGCCAGCGCTGGGCGGCGGCCTGGTGCGAGAGCGCATGCCAGAGCTGGTAATAGCTCAGCCGCGGGAACGCCACCGGGCAGCGCAGCACGGCCACCGGCAGGCTGGCCAGATAGCGGCTGCAGAACTGGCGGCCGGTGGTCAGCACCAGAGAGCTGCGCGCCACCATCAGCGGCAGCTGGCCGAAATGGGCGCTGCGCACGGCGATCTGGCGGCTCAGGCCCTGCTCGGCCAGATGCTGGTCGATCACACCCGGCTGGCCGGCCGACAGCGGCATGGGCGCCAGATGCTGGCTGTCCAGATAGCGCTGCACGGTCCAGTCCTTGGGCCGCAGTTTGAGCAGCGGGTGGTCGCGCGCCACCAGGCAAACCACTTCGTCGCTGAACAAGCGGCCCAGGTGCAGCTCTTCCGGCGGGCGCAGCCAGTTGCCGATGACCAGATCGATCTGCCCGCTGGCCAGGCCGCGGCGGTAATCGAACTCGGCCGAGAGCGGCTGCAAGTCCAGGCGCAGGCCCGGCGACAGGCGCTGCAGGCGCGCCACCAGCTCGGGCAGGAACAGCGGGTCAAGGTAATCGCTGGCGGCAATGCGCAGGTTCAGCTCGGCGCTGGCCGGGTCAAAACCGGCGCCACGGCTGCTGCGCTGGGGCGCGCCGAACAGCCGGGCCGCGTCCTGCAGCAGGCGCTGGGCCGGCTCCAGCAGCTCCAGCGCCGTGGCCGTGGGCCGCATGCCGGCGCCGCTGCGCACCAGCAGCGCATCGCCCGTGAGCGCACGCAGGCGCCGCAGCTGGGCGCTGACGGCCGGCTGCGTGCTGTGCAGGCGCAGGGCTGCCTTCGAGACGCTTTGCTCGCTGATCACGGTATGCAAGACTCGCACGAGTTGAAGCTCGATCTTGTCGAAATCGGCGCGCAAGTTCATGCCGCAATGCATATAGTCATCATGCGCCGGATCGTATATCGAAGCCGGCGGCAGGCGCTACCTTTCGACATTGCCGCCGCCCGCAGCCACGCGCGCGACCGCCCACTCTTGCACCAGGCCTGAACCACACCATGTCCACCCGCCCCATCCGCTTCTTCCACCGCGGCCAGATTCAGGCCGTGGACGACCTGGCGCCGACCTCCACCGTGCTGGGCTATCTGCGCGAACATGCCCAGCCCCATTGCAGCGGCACCAAGGAAGGCTGCGCCGAGGGCGACTGCGGCGCCTGCACCGTGCTGCTCGGTGAGCTTGATGCGTCGGGCCAGATGCAGCTGCGCAATGTCAACGCCTGCACCCAGTTCCTGCCCACGCTGGACGGCCAGGCTTTGTGGACGGTGGAAGACCTGGGCAGCGCCGAGACGCTGAACCCGGTGCAACAAGCCCTGGTGGACTGCCACGCCTCGCAATGCGGCTTCTGCACGCCGGGCTTTGCCATGAGCTTGCAGGCCTGCTACGAGCGCCATTGCCAAAGCGGCAGCCGGCCCGACCGCCAGGAGCTGGCCGACGCCCTGGCCGGCAACCTCTGCCGCTGCACCGGCTACCGGCCCCTGCTGGACGCTGGCCAGCGCATGTTCGAGCTGCCCCAGCAAACCCTGGACCTGGCGCCCGCACGCGCCGCCCTGCTCAGCCTGCAGCAAGACCCGCCCCTGCACTACGCCGCCGCCCAGCCGGCCATCCCGGGCCGCGTCGACCAGTTCCACGCCCCGCGCAGCCTGGCCGAGCTGGCCGCGCTGCGCGAAGCGATGCCGCAGGCGCGCCTGCTGGCCGGCTCCACCGACATCGGCCTCTGGGTCAACAAGCGCTTTCGTGACCTGGGCGATGTGATCTATCTCGGCGCCGTGGCCGAGCTCAAAGCCATCCGGCCCGAGCCTTTCGACGGGCAAGCCGGCCTGTGGATCGGCGCAGGCGCCAGCCTTGAGGCGGCCTGGAGCGCCCTGAGCGCCGCCGTGCCGCCGCTGCGCGAGCTGTGGCTGCGCTTTGCCTCGCCGCCGGTGCGCCAGGCCGGCACCCTGGGCGGCAATATCGCCAACGGCTCGCCCATCGGCGACGGCGCCCCGGCCCTGATCGCCCTGGGCGCGCAGATCGTGCTGCGCCGCGGCCCCCAGCAGCGCCGCCTGGCCCTGGAAGATTTCTACTTGGGTTACATGCAAAACGCCCTGCAGCCCGGTGAGTTCGTGGAGGCCATGCACCTCCCCCTGCCCGGCCCAGCCCAGCGCATCCGCGCCTACAAGATCGCCAAGCGCTACGACAGCGACATCTCGGCCGTCTGCGCCGCCCTGAACCTGCGCCTGGACGAGGCGGGCCGCGTACAGGAGGCGCGCCTGGCTTTCGGCGGCATGGCCGCCATCGTGCGGCGCAGCGCCCCGGCCGAGCAGGCCTTGCTGGGCCAGAGCTGGAAGGACGAAGCCGCCCTGCAAGCGGCCCAGGCCGCCCTGGCGCTGGACTTCCAGCCCTTGAGCGATATGCGCGCCAGCGCCGACTACCGCCTGCAGGTGGCGCAAAACCTGCTGCGCCGCTTCTGGCTGGAGACCCGGCCCGATGCGCCCCTGCCCGCCGCCAGCCTCAGCGTCTGGCAGGCCGTGCGTTTCAGCGATGTGGAGCAGGCGCGATGAGCACAACAGCCATGAACACCTCTGCCCTCCCCGGCCCCCACACCGTGGGCCGCAGCCATGCGCACGAGTCGGCCGCCCTGCATGTCAGCGGCGAAGCGATTTACACCGACGACATCCCCGAGGCGCAAGGCACGCTGCACGCCGCCCTGGGCCTCTCTCCCATCGCCCACGGCCGCATTGTTTCCATCGACCTGGCCCTGCTGCGCGCCCAGCCCGGCGTGCAGCTGGTGCTGACGGCCGAAGACATCCCCGGCGAGAACAACTGCGGCCCCCTGCTGCACGACGACCCCATCCTTGCCGCCGGTGAAGTGCGTTATGTCGGCCAGCCCGTGTTTGCCATCATCGCCAGCAGCCGCGATCTGGCCCGCCGCGCCGCCGCCCTGGCCGGCCAGGCCCTGAAGATCGAGCCCCTGCCCGCCCTGCTGACCGCGCTGGAGGCCCATGCCGCCGGCCAGTATGTGGTGCCGCCCATGCACCTGAACCGCGGCGACGCGGCCACGGCCTTGGCGCAAGCGCCGCAGCGCCTGCAAGGCAGCTGGTCGGTCGGCGGGCAGGAACAGTTTTATCTGGAAGGCCAGATCAGCTACGCCCTGCCTCAGGAGAATCGCGGCCTGCTCGTCCACTGCTCGACCCAGCATCCCAGCGAAATGCAGCAGCTGCTCAGCCACGCCCTGGGCTGGGCCAGCCACCAGGTGCAGGTGCAATGCCGGCGCATGGGCGGCGGCTTCGGCGGCAAAGAGTCGCAATCGGCCCTGTTCGCCTGCGTGGCCGGCCTGGCTGCCAGCCGTCTGCGCCGCCCGGTCAAGCTGCGCCTGGACCGCGACGACGATTTCATGATCACCGGCCGCCGCCACGGTTTCGACTACCGCTGGGATGTGGGCTTTGATGAACAAGGACATATCCTCGGCGCCGAGGTGGAGCTGATCTCCAACTGCGGCCATTCGGCCGACCTCTCGGCCCCGGTGATGACGCGGGCGCTCTGCCATTTCGACAACGCCTACTGGCTGCCCCATGTGGCCCTGCACGGCTTCTGCGCCCGCACCAACACGCAGAGCAACACGGCCTTCCGCGGCTTTGGCGGGCCCCAGGGCGCGCTGGCCGTGGAGATGATTCTGGATTCCATCGCCCGCCGCCTGGGCCTGGACCCCTTGCTCGTGCGGCAGCGCAATTTCTACCGCGATGAGTGCGCGCGCAACGTCACGCCCTACGGCCAGACCGTGGAAGACAACCAGTTGCAGCCCCTGACCGATCAGCTGGTCGAGAGCAGCGGCTACCACGCGCGCCGTGCCGAGATTGCAGCCTTCAACGCCACCAGCCCGGTGCTGAAAAAAGGCCTGGCCCTGACACCGCTGAAATTCGGCATCAGCTTCAATGTCGTGCACCTGAACCAGGCGGGGGCCCTGGTGCATGTCTACACCGACGGCTCGGTGCTGGTGAACCACGGCGGCACCGAGATGGGCCAGGGCCTGAACACCAAGGTGGCGCAAGTGGTGGCCGAAGAGCTGGGCCTGAG
>JAIXSD010000751.1 GCA_027484885.1 Rubrivivax sp. | reverse complement strand
CAGCATTCTTGGAGCCGGTGCCTGGGGCACTGCCCTGGCCGTGCAGGCCGCAGCCCGTCACGAGGTGGTGTTGTGGGCCCGCGATGCGGCGGCCGTGGCCGCCATGCGGGCCGAGGGCTGCAACCGCGCCTATTTGCCCGATACGCCCCTGCCCGAAGGCCTGCAGATCGAGGGCGATCTCGCCCGTGCCGTGGCCCATGCCTGCGAGGCGCCCGAGCCCGGCTTGATCGTGGTGGCCACGCCCATGGCCGGCCTGCGCGCCATGCTCGCCGCCTTGCCCGATGGGGCGCGCGTGCTCTGGCTGTGCAAGGGTTTCGAGGCCGGCACCGGCCTGCTGGGGCACGAGATCGCCCGCGCGGTGCAGCCGCGTCTGCGTGTGGGCATTCTCTCCGGGCCCAGCTTTGCGCAAGAGGTGGCGGCGGGCCAGCCGACCGCCCTGGTGGCGGCCAGCGAAGATGAAGCCCTGGCGCAAGCGGCCGTGGCGGCCTTCCACAGCGAGCGTTTGCGCGTCTACACCTCGGCCGACCCGGTCGGCGTGGAGGTGGGCGGCGCGGTCAAGAATGTGATGGCAATTGCCGTCGGTGCGGCCGATGGCCTGCGTCTGCGCGCCGAGCGTGAAGGGCAGTTGCTGGATGCACCGGGCCTCAATGCCCGCGCCGCCTTGATCACCCGCGGCCTGGCCGAGATGTTGCGCCTGGGCCTGGCCCTGGGTGCGCGCAGCGAGACCTTCATGGGCTTGTCGGGCATGGGCGATTTGGTGTTGACGGCCACCGGCGATCTCTCGCGCAACCGCCGGGTCGGCCTGCTGCTGGCCGATGGCCTGCCGCTGGCGCAGATTCTGCGCGAGCTGGGTCATGTCGCCGAAGGGGTGTACAGCGCGCCTACCGTGCTGGCCCGCGCCCGCGCCAAGGGCGTGGACATGCCCATCACCGAAGCCGTGGTGGCCGTGCTGGAAGGGCGCCTGAGCCCCGCCGATGCGGTGGACCTGCTGATGGGTCGTCAGGCCCGGTCCGAGCACTGAGCATGGTAGTCGCGGGCCCGAACGGGGTTTCTCGCCGCCTGCTGCTGGCGCTGGCGGCCTCGGGTCTGGGCTCACCGCTGCGCGCCGCCGAGCCGGCCTGGCCGGCGGCGAGGCCGATCAAGCTGATCGTGCCTTTTCCGGCCGGCAGTTCGCCCGATCTGGTGGCGCGCTGGCTGGCCGAGCCTTTGGGCGCCGCCCTGGGGCAGACGGTGCTGGTCGACAACCGGCCAGGGGCCGGCGGCAATATCGGCACGGCGCTGGCGGCACAGGCGGCGCCCGATGGCTACAGCCTGCTGCTGACCATCCAGGGCCCGCTCGTCACGGCGCCCTTGCTCAACCCCAAGCTGCCCTACGACCCGCTGCGTGACTTGCGGCCCGTCGGCTTGGTGGCCAGCTCGCCCAATGTGCTGGTGCTGGGTGGTGGTGTGAATGCGCGCGATTGCGCTGAGTTTGTCCGTCAGGCCCGTGCGCAGGGCAGCGCCTGGAACTATGGCAGCGTCGGCAACGGCAGCGCCTCGCATCTGGCCATGGAGTCCTTCAAGTCGCGTGCCGGCCTGGCTCTGACCCATGTGCCCTACGCCGGTTTCCCGCAGGTCACCAATGCCTTGCTCAGCGGTGAGCTGCAGGCGGCTTTCATGGTGCCAGGTCTTGCCATGGCGCAGGTGAGGGCGGGCAAGCTCAAGGCCCTGGCCGTCAGCAGCCTGGGCCGGGTGGCGGCACTGGCCGATCTGCCGACCTTGGTAGAGATGGGCTATCCGGGTTTTGAGGCCATCTCCTGGCAGGCCATGCTGGTGCCGGCGCGCACGCCCAGTGCCATCGTCGAGCGCCTGTCAGCCGAGCTGCTCCGCGTCTGCCGCAGCGAAGCCTTTCGCGCCAAGCTGCTGGGCCTGTATTTCAGTGCCCAGGGCACGGCGCCCGAGGGCTTGCTGAACCTGATGCGTGCCGATCGCCAGCACTGGGCCCAGGTGATCAAGGCTGCGCAAATCAAGGCCGATTGAAGATCGGCGCTAGGCAGGTTCCGCCTCAGGCCTGGCTGCCTTCGTAGCCGTTCTGGCGCCAGGCCTCGAACACGGCCACGGCCACGCTGTTGCTCAGATTGAGGCTGCGCTGGCCCGGGCGCATGGGCAGACGCACGCGCTGGGCCTCGGGGAATTGCTCGCGCAGCTCGGGCGCCAGGCCGGCGGTTTCCGAGCCAAAGACCAGGAAGTCACCGGGCTGCCAGCGCATCTGCGCCAGCGGCTGGCTGCCGCGTGTGGTGAAGGCAAACAGGCGATCGACGGGCGGCTGCGCGGTGGCCAGAAAGGCCGCCCAGTCGCGGTGGCGGTGCACGGCGGTGTACTCGTGGTAGTCCAGGCCGGCGCGTTGCAGCAGCCGGTCTTCCATGGAAAAGCCCAGCGGCTCGATCAAGTGCAGGCTGCAGCCGGTGTTGGCCGCCAAGCGGATCACATTGCCGGTGTTGGGGGGGATCTCGGGTTGCACCAGAACGATGTGGAACATGGGTCGCGTCAGAAAAATTGGAGAGAGAAGGTCTGGCCAGCAGGTGCGGTCCGGTATCGCCGTTTCAGCGCCGGGCGCTGTCGCTGCCGCCTTCCGGCGTGCGCGCCACCACCCAGGCCTCGACATGCGCTGCGCCGGCCTGGCGCAGCACGCGTGCGATCTCGAACAGGGTGGCGCCGCTGGTCATCACATCGTCGAGCACCGCCACATGGCTGCCGCGCAGATCGGCCAGGCGGCAGGGCTCGACGGCGAAGGCCTGCTTCACATTGTGGCTGCGTTCTTGCAGCGGCAGGTGCGCCTGCTGGGTGGTGCTGCGCACGCGCAGCAGCAGATGGGCGTCGCAGGCCAGCTTGCGCCGGCGCGCCAGGGCCCGCGCCAGCTCGTAACTCTGGTTGTAGCCACGCTCCTTCAACCGCTCGGGCGCCAGCGGCACGGGCAGCAGCCAGTCGGGCGGCTCAATCTGGGCGATGCTCAGGGCCTGGTGCAAGCGCTCGAGCAAGGTCTCGCGCAGATCCAGGGCTTGGTGGAATTTGTAGTGCTGCAGCAGGCCGTCCCAGGGAAATTGGTAGTCCAGCGCGGCAATCGTGCGGTTCAGCGGCGGTGGCTCGCGCAAGCAGCGGCCGCATTTGGCTTCGCGGCGGCCGCTCAGTTCAGGCGGCAGGCGTGCGGCGCAGGTCCAGCAGCGCGGGGCCGGGCGCGCGTAGCGCAGCAAACAGTCGGCGCAGACCCGGGCGGTGGACCAGGCGCGGCAGACCGCGCATTGCCCGGGGCAGCGCATCAGCACCCGCTCGACCCAAGCGGGTTTGCCGGTCGCCGCCTGTCGGGTTTCCATGGGCTCAATATACTGCCCGCCCATGGCCGATCCCTTGACTCCCCCTAGGACCGAAACGTCCGCCGCAGCCTTGTCTGCGCCCGCTGCCCGGCCGCAAGATCTGGATGCGAACGCCCTGCGCCGGCAGGCGCGGCGCCTGGCTGGCCTGGCCCAAACACCGTGGCTGCACGAAGAGGTGGCCTCTCGCATGGCTGAGCGCCTGGCCATCATCAAGCTGCAGCCGACACGCGTGCTGCAGTGGTCAGGCTTGCTGGGTGGCGGCGAAGCGGCCTTGCTGGCGGCCTACCCGCAAGCCGAGCACCGCGTGATCGAGCCCGATGCCGCCCTGGCCGAGCGCAACCAGGCCTTGCACAAACGCTCCTGGTGGCAGAGCGCGCTCGGCCGTGGCGCCGCGGTGCAGGTGCAGGGCCCGGAAGCCATGGTCGGCCTGAAATCAACGCCTGAGCAGGATCAGGTCGGCCT
>JAIXSD010000260.1 GCA_027484885.1 Rubrivivax sp. | reverse complement strand
GTGGACGTGGGCGGCCTGCTCGCCACCACGCTGGCCATTTCGGGCAGCGGCTCGCAGTACAGCCTGAACGGCAGCAGCGAGGCGCCCGGCAGCATCGTGGTCGAAGGTCAGCTGCGCGCGCCCGGCGGCCTGCTCGCCTTCGCTGGCCCGCAAATCACCCTCGGTGGCCGGCTGGAAGCGCAGCGCGTGGCCGCCGCCGCAGTCAATTCGGTGCACATCGACATCGACGGCGACGGTCTGGTCTTCTTCAAGCCACGCAATGACGAGCAGCTCGATGCCAAGCTCAAGGTCCTGGGCTCCATCAAGGCCGATGGTGGCGTGGTGGACTTGCGCGCCGCAGCGCGGGCGGGCTTGGCCGACACGGTCTTGAACATGGACGGCCTGGTGCAGGCGCGCTCCATCGGCACGCGCAATGGCCAGGTCTTCATCAACGGTGGCGCGGTCGGTGACACGGTGGTCACGGGCAAGATCGACGTCAGCGGGGCCGGCGCAGGCGAACGCGGCGGCGAGGTGCGGGTGCTGGGAGAGCGGGTGGGGCTGTTTAGCTCGGCTTTGATCGACGCCTCGGGTGCTGCGGGCGGCGGCCTCATCCATATCGGGGGTGGCTACCAAGGCCAGGGCGAACCCTTAAACGCGCACACCTCCGTGATCGGCCAGCAAACGCAGCTCGATGCAAGTGCCACTGAGCGGGGGGATGGCGGGCAAGTGGTGGTGTGGTCGGATGGGCACACCCGCTTTGATGGCAGCATCCGAGCCCGTGGCGGGGCGCTGGGTGGCAACGGCGGACTCGTGGAAACCTCGGGCAAACATAGTCTTGGCATACAAAGCGGGCGGGTGGACACCGCAGCACCGGCTGGGCGCGTGGGCAGCTGGCTGCTGGACCCAACGGACATCACGGTAGCTTCAGCCGGCAGTGCCACGCTGAGCGACGTTGCCACGCTGGGTGGCAGCTCTGGCGCTCAAACCATCAGCGTCAGCACGCTGGAAGCCGCGACCAGCGCGATCACCCTGCAGGCCAGCAATGACATCAACTTCAATGCCGCCATCAATCTGAGCCAGTCTCTCACTGCGATAGCAGGCCGTGACAT
The DNA here is from genome assembly GCA_027484885.1 of Rubrivivax sp. Taxonomy (GTDB): domain Bacteria; phylum Pseudomonadota; class Gammaproteobacteria; order Burkholderiales; family Burkholderiaceae_C; genus Paucibacter_A. The sequence continues at coordinate 1,624 of JAIXSD010000260.1, read as the reverse complement.
CCAGGTCAGTGCCGAAATCAAGACCTCAGCGCCTGGCATCCAGCTGACGGCCGGCCGCAACCTCAGCCTGGCCGGCAATATCAACACAGGCGCAGGGAACCTCAATCTGACGGTCTCTGGCACTATCAACCAGACCGGCGGCGTGTTGACAGCCAACACACTGACCGGCACTGCCAGCGGCGCAGTCAGCCTCTCGCTGTCCAATGCGCTCAGCCAGCTCGGCGCGTTCAGCAGCAACGGCGGGTTCTCTTTGACGAATGGCTCGGCGCTGTCAGTCACAGGTGCAGTCATCGACAGCAGCGGTCCGAGCAGCATCTCCAGCACGGCTGGACTGAGCGTGAGTGGCAGCATCACCGGAACTGGTGTCAGCTTGAGCAATAGCGTCAGCGGCAACCTCAGCTTGGCCGGGAACGTCAGTGCGGGCAGTGGCGCTATCAGCTTGAGCTCAGCTGGGGCGATCAACCAGACTGGCGGACAGATCAGCAGCACAGGCGCACTCGGCCTGAGCGCCACCACAGGTATCACCCAAGCTGGCGGCAGCATGGTGATCGGCGGCGACAGCAGTATTACCGCAGGCAGCAGCGCCGTGCAGCTGAATCAGAGCGGCAACCAGTTCACCGGCGCCATCAGTTCCAGCGGCAGCGGCGCCGTCACCGTGGTCAACAACCGAGCAACCGTTCTGGGTGACATCGGCAGCAATGCGGCCCAGGCCGCCAGCCTGAGCCTCACATCCAGCGACCACATCAGCCAAAGTGGCACTTTGAATGTCTCGGGCAACAGCCTGTTCAACATCGAAACCGGCACCGCCAAGGACGTGCTGCTGGGCAGCATCAGCAACAATTTGCGCGGCAGCGTGAGCTTCACATCGAGCTCGGGGGGCAGCCTACGCGATGTGCAGCTCCGCAATGTCTACTCAAGCGCCGCAGTTCCTTCGCTGCCCTCCGGCTTGCAAAATCTGACGCTCCGGTTCGAAAACGCCGCCATCGAGCTGCCGCTGCTGTCGCTCAGCGGCGCCTTGAACTTGCAAGCTGGTGGCGATATCACGCAAAGTGGTGCATTCACGCTGGGCGCCGACGGCAACAGCTTCAGCACCGCCGCAGGCAAAGCCATCACGCTGACCCGCGCCAATCTGCTCAACGGCAAGACCGTCGCACTCCAGAGCGGCAGCGATGCCAGCATCACAGCTGATACGCTGAAGTTCGCCGCCAGCACGGTGGCGGGCAAGCTCGTCGCCACCGCCAGCACCGGCAGCATCACCCAGGCCGGTGACTTGAACCTCGGCGCCGATGGCAACAGCTTCACGACCAGCACAGCGGGCCAGGCCATCACTTTGACCCGCGCCAATCTGTTCAACGGCAAGACCGTCGTGCTCCAGAGCGGAAGCGATGTCAGCATCACAGCCGACGCGCTCAAGTTCGCTGCAAGCACCGTCGCCGGCAAACTCGTCGCCACAGCGAGCAGCGGCAGCATCACCCAGGCCGGCGACTTGAACCTCGGCGCCGATGGCAACAGCTTCACAACCAGCACAGCAGGCAAAGCCATCACGCTGACCCGCGCCAATCTGCTCAACGGCAAGACCGTCGCACTCCAGAGCGGCGGCGATGCCAGCATCACAGCTGATGCG
>JAIXSD010000449.1 GCA_027484885.1 Rubrivivax sp. | reverse complement strand
CCAGACGGCAAAGCGCACGCCGCTCTTGCGCCCCAGTCGCCCGGCATGGGCACCGAGCAGCTCCTGCGGCCGCGGGTGCTCACCGCGGGCCAGCAGGGTCAGGTCTTGCGCGGAGATCAGTGCCATGGCTGAACGCTGATGGGTGTTATCCCAAGCTCTTCAAAGACCAGACGCGATCGACGTACTCGGTGATCGTGCGGTCGGCCGAGAACCAGCCCATGCCCGCCACATTGAGCACCGCCTGGCGGGCCCAGGCCTCGGGCTGGGCGAACAAGGCGTCGACGCGGGCCTGGGTGGCCACATAGTCCTTGAAGTCGGCCATCAGCATATAGACATCGCGGCCCAGCAGGCTGTCGACCAGGGCGCGGTAGCGCTCGCGGTCGCCGCCGCTGAAAGCACCGTTGGCGATGGCCTCCATCACCTGGGCCAGCTGGCGGTTTTCTTCGACAAAAAGGCGCGGGTCGTAACCCAGGGCTTTCATCTGTGCCACGGCCTCGGTGCGCAGTCCGAAGCAGAACATGTTCTCGGGGCCGAAGGCCTCGGCCATCTCGATGTTCGCGCCGTCCCAGGTGCCGATGGTCAGCGCGCCGTTGAGGGCGAACTTCATATTGCCGGTGCCCGAAGCCTCGGTGCCGGCGGTGGAAATCTGCTCGGACAGATCGGCCGCCGGGATGATGGTCTCGGCCAGCGAGACGCCGTAATTCGGCAGGAAGACGAGCTTGAGCTTGTCGCCCACGCGCGGGTCGCTGTTGACCACGCGGCCCACATCATGGGCCAGCTGGATGATGGACTTGGCCGCCACATAGGCCGATGCAGCCTTGCCGGCGATCAGCACCGTGCGCGGGGTCCAGTTGGCCTGCGGGTTGGCGATGATGGCCTGGTAGCGCGCGATCACATGCAGGATGTTGAGCAGCTGGCGCTTGTACTCGTGGATGCGCTTGATCTGCACATCGAAGAGGCTGTCCGGGTTGATCACCAGGCCCAGCTCCGCGCGCACCCGCTCGGCCAGGCGCTGCTTGTTGGCGCGCTTGACGGCCATGAACTGACGGCCGAATTCGGCGTCATCGGCGGCCGGCTTCAGTTGCGCCAGGCCAGCCAGGTCCTGACGCCAGGCCGTGCCAATGCGGCCATCAATGAGGCCGGAGAGCTCCGGGTTGGCCTGCTGCAGCCAGCGGCGCGGTGTGACGCCGTTGGTGACGTTGTGGAACCGCTCGGGGAAGATGGCCGCGTAGTCCGCAAAAATCGTCTGCACCATCAGCTCGGAATGCAGGGCCGCCACGCCGTTGACGCGGTGCGAAGCGACGATGGACAGGGCCGCCATGCGCACGCGGCGCTCGCCACCGAAGGGGCTGCCTTCGTCGATCAGCGAGACGCGGGCCAGCAAGGCCTCGTCGCCGGGGAAGCGCTGGCGCAGCTCGCTCAAGAAGCGGTGGTTGATCTCGTAAATGATCTCGAGGTGGCGCGGCAGCAAGGCCTCGAACATGCGCACCGGCCAGGTCTCCAGCGCCTCGGGCATCAAGGTGTGGTTGGTGTAGGAGACCGCTTGGCGGGTGATGGCCCAGGCCTCGTCCCAGCCCAGGCCCTGCTCGTCCAGCAGCAGGCGCATCAGCTCGGCCGGCGCCAGCGCGGGGTGGGTGTCGTTCAGGTGGATGGCGTTGCGGCGGCCCAGCTCATGCAGGGGCGCGCCTTCGGCCAGATGGCGGGCCAGCAAGTCCTGCAGCGAGGCGCTGACCAGGAAAGCCTCTTGCTTGAGGCGCAGCTCGCGGCCGGCTTCGCTGCTGTCGTCCGGGTAGAGCACCCAGTTCAGGGCATCGGCGGCGACACGGTGGCGCGCGGCGGCGGCGTAGTCGCCCTGGCAGAAGGCCTTGAAGTCGATGGGCGCCACGGCGCTGGCCTGCCACTGGCGCAGGGTGGAGACGCGCTCGCTGTGGTGGGCCGGCACGATGAAATCAAACGCCTGGGCCACCAGCAGCTCGGCTGGCAACCAGCGGCGCTGGCCACCCGCATCCAGCTCGACCCGGCCACCAAAGCCGACGCGGTAGCGGATCTGCTCGCGGCGCACTTCCCAGGGCGCGCCGAGGCGCATCCAGTCGTCCGGCGCCTCGACCTGGCGGCCGTCCTGGATGGCTTGGGCAAACATGCCGTACTGGTAGCGCAGGCCGTAGCCAAAAGACGGCAGACCCAGCTCGGCAAAGGAATCGAGGAAACAGGCGGCCAGGCGGCCCAGGCCGCCGTTGCCCAGCGCCGCATCGGGCTCACGCTCCAGCACCTCACCCAGGCTCAGGCCCTCAGCGGCCAGCAGCGCTTGCAGATCACCCTGCAGGCCCAAAGCAGCCAAGGCATTGCTCAGCGCCCGACCCATCAAGAACTCCATGGACAGGTAGTGCACGCGGCGCACAGCCTCGCCAGCGACCGGGCGCTGAGCATCCTGCGCCTGCGTCTGCACCCAGCGCTGGGCCAAGACCTGGCGGCAGGCCGTGGCGGCCGCACGCAGGGCCAGGGCGGCCGAGCTTTGGCCCAGGTTCTGGCGCTGCTCCTCCCGGTAGGCGGCGGCAAAGGCGGCGCGCAGCTCCGGGGAGGCAGAAGAAGTCAGGGCGCTGGAGGCAGAGTCGTTCATGGGCACGGCTTTCGCAAGCGAGGTCAGCGGGGGTGAAACAAGGGTGGTGGGCTGAGGCATGGCGGCGATCGGTTGAAGGGACGGACTGGCTGCAAGCAGGCGTGAAACGAGCCCGCGACCGCCGGTGTTCATCAAAGGGTGTTCATCAGTGCGCCACAGGGGCGACAGAGCAAGAATGCGAGGCCGCCAGAGGGCCTTCCTCTGGCCACCACACGGCCGGCTGCGGCGGCATCCGGCATCGCGTTGGCAAAAGTATCGCCGACGCCCGTAGTTTTGTGTAGTTTCACTACATCGGGTTATCCCGATGATCGATGCAAGTCGTTGATTTTAATTGTTTTGAACTTGGATCAATCGGGTTACCGCGGTTGTTCAAGTAGTTTTGAAGCTGTATATTGTCTACAAATCAGGCCTGAAACGGCAAGCGCTTGCCGGCCAGGAACACCAAGCACAAACAAGACACAGCGGCGCCGCCCTCAGCAGGGCAGCACCCCGGAGACAGCAAGTGGCGGACGTTCAACTCAGCGGCGTGAGCAAGGCCTACGGCAGCATCAAGATCCTGCACGGCATTGATCTGGAGATCCGCGACGGCGAATTCATGGTCTTTGTCGGCCCCTCGGGCTGCGGCAAATCCACCCTGCTGCGCAGCATCGCCGGCCTGGAAGAGATCACCGGTGGCGAGCTGCGCATCGGCGGCCGCCTGGTCAACGAGGTGCCGCCGGCCGAGCGTGGCATTGCCATGGTGTTCCAGAGTTATGCGCTCTACCCGCATATGAATCTCTACGACAACATGGCGTTTGGCCTCAAGCTGGCCAAGGTGCCGCCGGCCGAGATCGACGCCGCCGTCAAGAACGCTGCGCGCATCCTGCACATCGAGCACCTGCTGGACCGCAAGCCCAAGGACTTGAGCGGCGGCCAACGCCAGCGCGTGGCCATCGGCCGCGCCATCGTGCGCAAGCCCGAGGTCTTCCTGTTCGACGAGCCCCTGTCCAACCTCGATGCCGCCCTGCGCGTGCGCATGCGTTACGAGTTCGCCAAGCTGCACGAGGACCTCAAGACCACCATGGTCTATGTGACCCACGACCAGGTGGAGGCCATGACCCTGGCCGACCGCATCGTCGTGCTCTCGGCCGGCAAGATCGAGCAGGTGGGCACGCCGCTGGAGCTGTACGAACACCCGCGCAATCTCTTCGTCGCCGGCTTCATCGGCTCCCCCAAGATGAATTTCCTGGAGGCGGAATTGGTCCGGGGGACCAATTCCGAAGCCCTGGTCCGCCTGGCCTCCGGCACCCAGATCCGCGCCACCGTCGATGCCTCCCGCGCCCAAGCCGGTGACAAGCTGACCCTGGGCCTGCGGCCCGAGCACTTTGTGGTGGGCGGCGAGGACAACGCCATCCAGTCCACCGTCACCTTTGTCGAATCGCTGGGCAGCGCCACCCATGCCTACTGCGCCTACCCCGGTGTTGAGGATGCGCTGACCTGTGAATTCGACGGACGCACCCGCATCAAATCGGGCCAGGACATCCGCCTGGGCCTGCCGCCCGAGGCCTGCTATCTCTTCGATGCCCAGGGCCAGGCCTTCCAACGCCTGAGCGGGTCGCCGACATGAGCCGCACGCGCGCCCCGAAACTCTTGCTGCTGGCCGCCGCTCTGCTGGCCAGCCAGCCTGCCCTGGCAGCCAAGAACCACAAGCTGCTGGTCTGGATCAATGGCGACAAGGCCTACAACGGCCTGCAAAAAGTCGGCGATGCCTTCGAGAAGGCCTCCGGCGTCAAGGTCGTGGTCGAGCACCCGGTGGACGCCACCGACAAGTTCCAGCAAGCCGCCGGCGCCGGCAAAGGCCCCGATGTGTTTTGCTGGCCGCATGACCGGGTGGGCGAATGGGCCAAGTCGGGTCTGCTGACCCCGCTGCGCCCGAGCAAAAAGCTCTACGACGAGGTGGAAGACAGCGCCTGGAAGGCATTCGCCTACCAGGGCAAGCTCTGGGGTTACCCCATCGCCATCGAAACCACCGGCCTGATCTACAACAAGGCCCTGGTGCCGACGCCGCCCAAGACCTTCGACGAGGTGATCGCCCTGGACAAGCGCCTGCAGGCCGAATCCGGCGGCCGCAAGCACGCCATCCTCTGGGACTACAACAAGAGCTTCTTCAGCTGGTCGCTGCTGGCCGGCGCGGGCGGGCAGATCTTTG
>JAIXSD010000382.1 GCA_027484885.1 Rubrivivax sp. | reverse complement strand
GACCTCTCGGGCGTGGCGAGCGCCGCCTGGGTGGGCCTGCCGCGTTTTGCCAGCCCGGTCTTCGAGCCCCAGGCCTTGCTGCTGATCGTGCCCGTGGTCGTGGTGCTGGTGGCCGAGAACCTCGGTCACCTGAAAGCCGTCAGCGCCATGACCGGCCGCAATCTGGATGCCGACATGGGCCGTGCCTTCATGGGCGACGGCCTGGCCACCATGGTCAGCGGCGCCGCTGGCGGCACCGGCGTGACCACTTATGCCGAGAACATCGGCGTCATGGCCGCCACGCGCATCTACTCGACCGCCATCTTTGTGGTTGCCGGCCTGATGGGCGTGTTGCTGGGCTTCAGCCCCAAGTTCGGGGCGTTGATCCAGGCGATTCCGCTGGCGGTGATGGGCGGGGTCAGCATCGTCGTCTTCGGCCTGATCACGGTCGCCGGCGCCAAGATCTGGGTGGACAAGCGGGTGGACTTCAGCGACAGCCGCAATCTGCTGGTGGTCGCCATCACCCTGGTGCTGGGCACGGGTGACTACACCTTGAAGCTGGGCAGCTTCGCGCTGGGCGGCATCGGAACCGCCACTTTCGGCGCCATCCTGCTCTATGCACTTCTCTCCATTGGTCGCAAGGACTGAGTTTTTTCTTCAGGCGGCCGCCGCACGTTTGTCGAGGTAGACGCCCAGGCCCTGGGCGTTGAGCTCGATGTCCATCTCCAGCAAGCCCAGTTGCGCCACCAGGCTTTGCGTGCAGCCGTGGGCATGCAGGCGCGGCAGGTAGATGGCCTCCAGCCCGGTTTTCAGGAAGGCATGGCGTTCGGGGCTGGCGCCGGCCGGCGCCGCATGGGCCAGGGCCACCATCTCGTCGATCTGCTCGCGCAGCAGCTGGCCCAGGCGCTGCACCTCGGCCACGCTGCCGCCAACGCGGCTGTAGTGGGTCAGGAACATCTGCGTGGGTTGCAAGGCCAGCAGGCGATCCATTGAGGCTTTCAGTGCCTCGGGCTCGAACTGAACCGGCGTGCTGGTCGGCAGGGCCCAGGCGCCCTTGGCGGTGTCGAACTCACGGTAGCTCAGGCCGAAGGTGTCGCCGGTGAAGCAGCCGCGGCTGTGCGCGTCCCAGATGCAGTGGTGGTGGCGGGCATGGCCAGGGGTGTCCAGCAAGAGCAGGGGGCGGCCTGCCAGGTGCAGGGTCTCGCCATCGCTGCTGGCCTGGGCCCGCTCGGCCGGCACCGGCACGAGGCGGCCGTAGGAGCGCTGCATCTCGGCCTCGCCGTAGACCGCCTTGGCGCCCATGTACAGCGCGGTCGGGTCGATCAAATGGCGCAGGCCGCGCGGGTGCACCACCAGGCGCGCCTGGGGCAGGGACTGCATCAGCAGGCCCGCGCCGCCGGCATGGTCCAGATGCACATGGGTGGGGATCACCCAGTCCACCGCGTCCGGGCCCAGGCCCAGATCGCCCAGCGCCGCCAGCAGGCGCGGCACGGCGTGGTTGGTGCCGGTGTCGATGAAGGCGGCGCGGCCGGCCTCCACCACCAGATAGGCAGCGTCGAACTGCGGGCGCTGGAAGCCGGTGTCGATGGCATAGATGCCATGGCCGAGGGGCTGGACAAAATCGTGCATGGCGGGTGTGTCTCCGGGCTCACTTCTAGAATCCGCCCACCTTAACTGATCTCAAACCTGAGCGACGCAGCCATGGCCGTGCATGAAATCCTGAAGATGGGCGACCCGCGCCTGCTGCGCGTGGCCCAGCCGGTCACCAACTTTGGAACGCCCGAGCTGCGCAGCCTGATCGCCGATATGTTCGAGACCATGAAGGCCGCCAACGGCGCCGGCCTGGCCGCGCCGCAGATCGGTGTGGACCTGCGCCTGGTGATCTTTGGCTACCAGAGCAATGTGCGCTATCCGGACGCGCCGCCGGTGCCGCCGACTGTGCTGATCAACCCCGAGATCGAGCTGCTCGGCGCGGCCGATGAAGAGGGTTGGGAAGGCTGCCTCTCGGTGCCGGGTCTGCGCGGCGTGGTGCCCCGCCATGCGCGCCTGCGCTACCGCGGCTTTGACGCCGAAGGCCAGGCCTTCGAGCGCGAGGCCGAGGGCTTCCATGCCCGGGTGGTTCAGCATGAGTGCGACCACCTCGACGGCATCCTCTACCCGATGCGGGTCAAGGATTTCAGCCGATTCGGATTTACTTCCGTGCTGTTTCCGGAGCTGGACCCCGCGGCGGACGACTGAGACGCCCCTTTCGGGCGCATGGCCCGCGCCTCGCGCCCGGCGCGGTGATTCTTTGTAAAGACGGTCCTCCGCCGCGCCCGATGGCGCGTTGAACGCAGGTCACAGGAGCTTGTCATGAGAACCACTGTTGCCCGAAATTTCTCACCCGCCACCGCGCTGCTCGGGGCTTGGCGCCAGGGCTTGTGCCTGGCCGTGGCGGTGCTGGGCCTGATCGGCGGACCCGCCGCCCAGGCCGAGCCGGCCAACGCCGGAGACCCGCCCACGCGGGCCGGCCGGGTCTCCGAAGTGATCGGCGAGGCCTGGTTGTTCGATGCCGAGGCCAAGGAATGGACGCGGGTGACGCGCAACCAGACCATCTCCGAGGGCGACCGCCTGCGCACCGACGATCGCTCGCGCGTCAGCCTGCGGGTCGGCTCCACCAGCTTCTGGCTGGACGAGCGCAGCGATCTGGAGATCAGCCAGCTCGACGAGGGCCGCGTGTTGCTGCTCCTGGCCAAGGGCGATCTGGGCTTGCGCCTGCGCTCGCAAGAGGCCGTCAACGAGTACAAGGTGCAGACCCGCGAGGGCCTGTTCTTCGCCGAACGTGAGGGCCTGTACCGCGTCGAGCAACTGGACCGCGGCAGCCGCGGCTTTGCCTTGCAAGGCCGCCTGCGCTTTGAATCAGGCAAGGGCGAGGGTGTGCTGCCGGTCTGGTTGCAGGACGGCGAGCAGGCCGAATTCTGGTGGGCCGGTGGCCCGCGCACCGAGCGCCAGCGCCTGCAGGGCGATGGTTTCATCGACTGGCTCAGCGCGCAAAGCCGCGCCGAGGGCGACAGCGTCAACCTGGGCCTGAGCCAACGCTATGTCTCGCCCGAGATGACGGGCGCCGAAGACCTGGACCGCCACGGCCGCTGGGAGCAGTCGCCCGAGCATGGTGCGGTCTGGATTCCCACTGTGGTGGTGGCCGATTGGGCGCCGTACCGCTACGGCCGCTGGGTCTGGACCCGCCACTGGGGCTGGAGCTGGGTGGATGACGCGCCCTGGGGCTTTGCGCCCTTCCACTACGGCCGCTGGGTCAGCTGGGGTGGCCGCTGGTGCTGGTCGCCGGGCCGCTATGTCGCCCGACCGGTCTATGCCCCGGCCCTGGTGGCCTGGGTCGGTGGCCCGGCCGTGTCGGTGGGCATCAGCATCGGTGGTGGCGTGCGGCCGCCGCGCCCGCATTACGGCTGGTACCCGCTGGCCCCGCGTGAGGTCTATGTGCCCGGCTTCCGCCACAGCCCCGGCTATGTGGCGCGGCTGAACAACCATTTCGACCGCGACCCGGTGACGGTCAACAAGCCGCGCAGCAACCGCGAGATCGGCGGCGCCATCAGCTATTTGCCTGGCTCGGGTGGCCCGGTGCGGGCCATGCCGGTGGCCGAGGCCGGCCCGGTGCGCAGCTTGCCGGCACCGCCCGCCCGCCAGGACCTGGCCGCCGTGTTGCCGCAGCGCCCTGCGCCAGGGCTGGAGTCGGCCCAGGGCCGCAATCCGGCCGAGGTGCCTTGGCGCAACGACAACCTCGGCCAGCGCCGCCGCGAGATCCAGCGCGAGGCCGGGGCTGATCTGCCGGCCCGTGAGCCACGTGAGCCCCGTGAAGCAAGGGAAGGGCGCTTCAATGGCCCGCAGCGCAACGAGATGGGCAGCAACCTACCCAGCCGGGAGCCGGTGGCAGGCCACAACGGCCCGGTTCAAGCCGCGCCTTCGCCCTCGGCCGCGCCCGAGCTGCCCTGGCGTGGTGGTGCGGCGCGTGCGGAGCGTGAGCGCGAGCGTGAACGCGCCAGCTCGACATTGCCGCAGGTGCAGCCCGCCCAGCCGCCGGCCGCGCAGGTTCCGCAGGTGCCCCAGGTGCAGAGCGAGCCAGCGCCGCGGCCCTGGGCCGATCGCATCGGTGAGCGCGGAGATCGTGGTGAGCGCGCTGAGCGCGTTGAGCGAGCAGGCCCGCCACGGCCCGAACGCATGCCCGAGCGTCAGATCGAGCGTCAGATCGAGCGCCCAATGGAGCGCCCCCGCTCGGCCGAGCCTGCCGCTCTGCCGCAGCGTGCGCCGCAGGCCGCGCCGCCGCAGCCGGCCCCGCGCAGCGAGCCGCAAGGTCCGCAGCGTGGCAATCAGGACGGGCCGCCGCGCCGCAACGGCGATCGCCGTGACATGGAGCGCTGAGCAGCTCCATCGGCCCTTTGTCACCGCCCAAGCGCTGCATCCCTCACGGGCGCAGCGCTTGGTCTTTTTGGCGTAGCGGGAGGGCGCTCAGAGCAAGGGCTGAAGTGCCGGCCAGACCTGGTCCAGCATCAGCGGGTGGGCTTTGGCCAGGGGGTGGATGCGGTCGGGCTGGAACCAGCTCTCGGCATCGGGCTTCTCGGCAAAACCAGCCAGCAGAAAAGGCGTCAAGGCGATCTTCTCGGCCTTGGCCACCTCAGGGAACAGGTTCGCAAACTCGCGTGCATAGCTGGCACCGTAATTGGGTGGCACCTGCATGCCCACCAGCTGCACCTTGGCGCCGGCGGCCTTGCCGGCCCGCACCATGGCCAGCAGGTTCTCGCGGCTGCTGGCCAGGGGCAGGCCACGCAGGGCGTCGTTGCCACCCAGCTCGATGATCAGCACGGCCGGCTTGTGCAGCTTGAGCAAGGGCTCCAGGCGTGCGCGGCCGCCGGCCGTGGTTTCACCGCTGATGCTGGCGTTGACGACCTGGTAGCGCCGGCCTTGCGGCAGCTTGTGGCCGGCCAGCTTTTGCTCCAGCAAGGCCACCCAGCCCTGACCGCGGGCCAGGCCGTATTC
>JAIXSD010000332.1 GCA_027484885.1 Rubrivivax sp. | reverse complement strand
TGCTGCTCAAGGACGGCAAGACCGGCTACAGCGGCATCAATGTGGTGGCACGCAATGTGCGCGATCCGCTGGGCGACGCGGTCTCGGCCATGTCGGGCGACCAGAGCCAGGGCAAGCTCGGCCCGGACGGACGCTTCCGCATCAACAACCTGAAGCCGGGCGAGCGCTACCAGCTCTACATCGAGGAGATCAGCGGCGGCGGCTACCCGACCCGGCCGGCCATGCTGCTCTCGCAGGCCGAGTACTGGAACGCCGGCGAAAGCCACGACCCGGCGCTGGACACGCCCTGCAAGGCCGGCGCCATCGAGGTGCAGGCCGGCCAGGTCGCCCAGGCCGACATCGTTTTCAACGGCCACCGCGACGGCGTGCAGTACGACTTCATCGGCGGCGTGTTCCTGAGCAGCCTCTCGGAAGACGGCCAGCGCGCCGGCGGCGGCTACGGCTTCGGCTACCCGCTGTACTGGGACGCCAAGGACGGCATCCAGCTCTTCCCTGACAGCCTGGACCTGCTCGCCTCCTCGCGCAGCAACCTCTCGGCCGATGGCCGCAAGATGCTGGTGGAAGCCAATTTCGACGGCATCGTCCACACCGACCCCGATGGCTACAGTTACACCATCAAGCAGATGGCGCTGTGGGATTTCGACACCGGCCAGGCCAGCCCCATGGGCGCGCTCAGCGATGAGTGCGGCCTGGGCGGCGCCGCCGGCGTGACCAGCAGCTACGGCTTCGGCATGAACGCTGCGGGCACGGCCGCCGTGGGCTACAGCGGCCACAAGAATGCCGACGGCAGCTGCGTCACCTACGACTGGAACACCGACCTCGGCCTGCAAGTCGTGCCCTACCGCTGGACGGCGGCCGGCGGCGGCCAGGCCTTGAAGCTGGACGGCCTGGACCTGCGCGGCCTGCCCTGGATGCGCGCCGACGCCATCTCCGGCGACGGCCGCGTGGTGGTGGGCACGGCCAACTACGACCGCGCCATCGCCTGGGTGGGCGACGCCAACCCGGTGGACCTGACCGCGCTGACCGGCGCCATCAGCGCGGACGCGGTCAACTACGACGGCAGCCGCGTGCCCCTGGCCACCGCGCAAGGCATGGTGATGTGGAACGCGCTCAAAGGCACCGGCCCCGATGCCTTCACGCCGCGCAGCAGCCCCAAGTACTGCATCGACATGCCCTTCATCAGCTGGGATGGCATCGACCACTGCGCGGTCGAAGGCGCAGCCTGGGTGGAGGCCAATGCCGGCACACCGCCGCTCAACATCAGCGCCATCAGCGATGACGGCCGCGTGGTGCTGGCCCGGGCCGGGGATTTCTTCACCATGTTCGCCGGCTTCATGTGGGTGGAAGACATCGGCTGGATCGGCCTGAACGACTTTCTCAAGAAGCAGGGCGTGGTCGAGGCCGAGAAGTACGGCCTGGAGAACCCCATCGCCCTGAGCGGCAAGGGTCAAGTCTTGATGGGCGGCATGACCGGCGTGCAAGCGACCTGGCGCATCGACCTGAGCACGGCCTACGTCTGCCGCGCCGGCCAGTCGCTGCCGACCCGCTTCCCCGATGAGTTCCGCGACCAGGTCAAGGCCGGCGCCCGCATGGGCCGCTGCGAGCGGCTTTGAGCGCCCGCGCGCGGGGGTGAACCCGCGCGCCCTCTCTCTTCCACAGATGCCCCGAACCCGAAAGATCCACCCATGAATCTCTTCTCCACACGACTCGCCGCCCCGGCCCTGGCCTGCGCCGCCCTGCTGTGCAGCGCCCTGCCCGCCCAGGCGGACATGAGCTTCTACAGCTCGCAAGCTGCCTTCAATGCGGCCATCTCAGCGCCGGTCACAGACAGCTTCAATGACCTCTTCTGGGCCCAGGGCCCGAATGCGCTGTACCGCGAACCCGGCGGCGGCTACAGCTATGTGGTCAATGCGCTGAAGTTCGACGGCAGCGACTACTCGAGCTTCTACAACGCCGGCAGCGACGACGATGTCTGGCTGTCCACCGACCAGGCCACCGATGTCATCAGCTTCGACTTCACCGGCGGCGACAAGGTCTACGGCGTCGGTGGCTTCTTCTTCGGCACCGACATGCTGGGCGCCTTCCAGCCGGGACAGAGCATCAAGCTCAATGCCCTGGATGCCGACGGCATCGAGCAGGTGGTGATCATCGAGAACGCCCAGCCCGGCAGCTTCTACGGTTTTGCCTCGACCAGCCTGATCCGCTACTTTGAGATCAGCGCGGTGCAGCCGGCGGACGGCCTGACCTGGGTGGCCGCCAACGATCTGGTGCTGGGCACCGTGGCCGCCGTGCCGGAACCGAGCAGCAGCGCCTTGCTGTTGGGCGGGCTGGGGCTGCTGGCCTGGGGCGCGACGCGGCGCTCGGCCAAGGACAAGGCCAAAGCCAAGGGCTGAGCACCACTGCGAAATCCGCAAAACTGACAAATCCTCGCCACGCCGTCTGCGCACGCAGACCTCGATGGAATGAGGGCTTTGAGGCCGCCTGAAGCTGCGTGAACAAGCGCACGGCAGGCGGCCTTATCATTTGATAAAGCTGGTTTTTATCATTTTGATTATTTAAAGTGGAGGCCTGTACTGACCCACCAAGGACTTCGACATGAGCGCGCTTCAAGTGATCCCTGAGACCCGCAGCCACACGCTGACCCCGATGCAAGA
>JAIXSD010000224.1 GCA_027484885.1 Rubrivivax sp. | reverse complement strand
TAGAGCCCGGGCAGATCGCAGCAGGCCTGCAGATCGGTGACGGCACCGCCGCAGGTGAAATGCACGGCCGGCACGACCGGGATCTTCTGCCGCGCGATGTCGATGCCCAGGGCCAGGCAGCGCGCATGGACGGTGGGGAAATGTTCCCTCAAGAAGGCTTCGCCCAGGTGGGTGGCGTCCAGCCAGACATGGTCGACGCCATGCTTTTTCATCTCGAAGTCGATGGCGCGGGCGACGATGTCGCGCGGCGCCAGTTCCATGCGCTCGTCATGCGCGGCCATGAAGCGGCCGCCGCCGACATGGTCGGGCAGCACCAGATGGCCGCCCTCGCCGCGCAGCGCTTCCGTGATCAGAAAGCTGCGCTCTTGCGGGTGGTAGAGGCAGGTCGGGTGGAACTGGATGAACTCCATATTCGCCACCCGGCAGCCGGCGCGCCAGGCCATGGCGATGCCATCGCCGGTGGAGGTGTCGGGGTTGGTGGTGTAGCGGTAGACCTTGCCGGCGCCGCCGGTGGCCAACACCACGGCGCGCGCGGCCAGGGCCTCGACGCGCTGGCTGTCGATGTTGAGCGCGTAGATGCCGTAGCAGCGCGGCTCTTCTTCGCGCTGCACATGGCGCGAGGTGATCAAGTCCAGCGCCATCCAGCGCTCGCGCAGGTCGATATTGGGGTGGGCCTGGGCGGCGGCCAGCAGTTGCTCGTGAATGGCCTTGCCGGTGGCGTCTGCCGCGTGGGCGATGCGGCGCACCGCATGGCCGCCCTCGCGGGTAAGGTGCAGGCCCAGGGGGCCTTCTTCGTCGGCAGTGAAGGGCACGCCCTGATTCACCAGCCACTCGACGGCCTTGGCGCTGCGCTCGGCAATGAAGCGGGCCGTGTCTTCATCGACCAGGCCAGCGCCGGCGTCGCGGGTGTCGCGCACATGGGAATCGATGCTGTCATCGCTGCCCAGCACGCCGACGATGCCGCCCTGCGCCCAGGCAGTGGCGCCCTCGCCCAGCTGGCGCTTGGCCAGCACCACCACGGGCACGCGGTCGGCCAGGTGGAGCGCAGTGGTCAGGCCGGCCAGACCCGCGCCGACGATGACCACGGGGAGCGAAGTGTCCGGATTCGGCATAGCGGCAGATGTCATGAAATCGAAAGAAAAACGCCCCGTCTCGGCGGGGCGCTGAGAAATCAGCGTGGGCCATTCTAGGAGGCGCGGGGCAGACCGCTGTGCGGCAGGGGCGTAAGCCGGCCCGAGCCCACAGGATTTTGCGTCGCGCCAAATATTAAATGCGAATTGTTCGCATTTATGAATCTACAATGCGCGGCAAGGCGGGTCGGGCCATCTGGGCGCCGGACAAGCCCAGGTCTCACGCGCCAGGCCCGCAGCTCGCGGGTTGTGGCGGCTCCACGTTTTTCTTCTCGCTCGCGCTTCCTTTCTTCCCCCTCTCGATGTCACGCACTTTCAGCTCCCCAGGGCGCAGCTTCGCCCTCCGCCCCTCCGCCCCTTGTTTCACCCCGAACGCCCTGACTCAGGCCTTGGCCCTGGCCGCCGGCCTGTGCAGCGCCGCCGCCAGCCCGGCGCAAACGCTGCCCGAGGATGCGCCCGCCAGCTCGGTGCAGCAACTGGAACGCACCGTCGTCACCGCCACACGCAGCAGCAAGGCGCTGGAAAAAATCCCCGGCGCGGTCAGCGTGATCGGCCGCCAGGACATCGAAAGCCAGAGCCTGATCAGCGAAGACCCCAGCCAGCTGCTGACCCTGCAGATCCCCGGTTATGCGCCGGCGCGCCAGAAGATGAGCAACTTCGGCGAGGGCCTGCGCGGCCGCACCGCCCTGCTCTTGCTGGATGGCATTCCGCAGACCAACCCGCTGCGCTTCGGCGGCCGCGAGGGCTATTTCGCCGACCCGATGATTGTGGAGCGCATCGAGGTGGTCAGCGGCGCCTCGGCGGCCCAGGGCATGGGCGCCACTGGCGGCATCATCAACACCATCACCCGCAGCCCGCGCCGGGTCGGCACCCATCAGCTGCTGGAGCTCAAGCTGGGCAGCCAGGGCCACAGCAACAGCAGCAGCTGGAAAACCGGCTACCGTCTGGAACACCTGAGTGAAGGCCCCGATCCCTGGAGCGCCCTGGTCTACCTGGGCCAGCGCTCGCAGGATGTGGGTGTGGATGGCGAGGGTCGCATGCTGGCCACCGAATCCCTGCACCGAGCCAACGATGGCTTCATCAAGCTTGGCCAGCGCCTGGGCGAGCAAGAGCTGCAGCTGATGTTCAACCAGTTCACCGCCCATGGCTTCGAGGACTGGGTCGATGTGCCGGGGGACCGCGCCCGCGATCTGCCCGCTTCGTCCAAGCCGGGCCGCCTGGACTACCAGCCGCTTTACAACCGCAGCCGTTCGGCCAGCCTCAGCTGGAGCCACGCCGATCTGGCCCAGGGCCAGGCGCAGCTGCAGCTGTTCGCCCAGCGCTTTGCCGCGCGCTACAGCGGCGGCGTGATCGCCACCTTCCAGGACGCGGCCATCGCACCGCTGAACACCCTGGTCGACCAGAGCCAGATCGAAGCCCGCAAATGGGGCCTGCGTGCCAGCTGGGTGCGCCAGGACTTGTGGACCCCGGGCCTGGAGCTGACCCTGGGCCTGGATGTGCTGGACGATGTCTCGCAGCAAGACCTGACCCTGACCGGCCGCGCCTGGGTGCCGCCGCTCAAATTCCGCAGCACCGCGCCTTTTGCCCAGCTGGAGTACGAGCTCGGCGACTTGACCGTCCGCGGCGGCCTGCGCGATGAGCACACCCAGCTGCAGGTGGACAGCTACAACACCCTGGCGTTCTACGGCAAGCCCCGCGTGCAAGGCGGAGAGCGACGCGCCAGCGAGATGGTCAAGAGCCTGGGCGCGGTCTGGCGCTTCGGCCGCAGCGGCTGGTCCAGCTTTGTGTCCTACAACGAAGGCTTCGGCCCGCCGGATGTGGGCCTGATCCTGCGTGCCGTCAAGGCCGCCAACAGCTCGGTCACGGACCTGGTGGACCTGCAACCCATCGTCACCCAGAACCGCGAGCTGGGCCTGGCCTGGCGCGGCCGGCAGGCCAGCGTCTCGGCCTCGGTTTACGAATCGCGCTCCGATCTGGGCAGCCAGCTGATCGTCAGCAATGGCATCGGCACCGTGCAGCGCGTGCCCATCACCGTGCGCGGCGTGGAATTGAGCGGCGAATGGCGGCCGAGTGAGCAGCTCAAGCTCAGCAGCAGCTATGCCCGCACACGCGGCCGCACGGCCAGCGCCGCCGGCATGGCGCTCGATCTGGACCTGGGCGCCCGCTCGCAAGGGCCGGACAAATGGGTGGCCGCCGCGGCCTGGCAGTTCGCCCCGCAATGGGGCAGCCAGCTGAGCCTGCAGCGGCAGCTGCCGCGCCATGCCAATGTCGGCAAGTTCTCGGGCAAGACCTCGCTGGAAGAGCACTTCAAGGGCGTCACCCTGGTCGATGCCTCCGTGAGCTGGAACACCGCACAAGGCCATTGGAGCGCCGGCGTCGAGAACCTGTTCAACCGCCAGTACATCACCTACTACAGCCAGGCGCATTACGCCGGCACGGGCGAAGACTTCTACGCCGGCCGCGGCCGTGGCCTGAGCCTGAGCTGGCG
>JAIXSD010000121.1 GCA_027484885.1 Rubrivivax sp. | reverse complement strand
GCTGTG
The DNA here is from genome assembly GCA_027484885.1 of Rubrivivax sp. Lineage (GTDB taxonomy): Bacteria > Pseudomonadota > Gammaproteobacteria > Burkholderiales > Burkholderiaceae_C > Paucibacter_A. Next base: position 5,397 of record JAIXSD010000121.1, on the reverse strand, counting down.
CACCACATGCGGCAGGCGGTGGCGGCGCGCAAAGCGTTGGATGCGCCGCGCCAAGCGCTTGGCGCGGCGCCGCTGCACCGGCAGATCCGTGCCCGCGCCGATGCAGCGGCCGGATGCGCCCTCGGGCTTGGGGTGGCGCCAGACCCAGGCCGGGGACGAATCAACTGGCATGGACCACGGCCAGCAGGCCCAGCAGCAGACCCAGTTCCACCAGTTGCTGCGTGGCGCCGAGGTTGTCGCCGGTGTAGCCGCCGAGGCGGCGTTTCAGCATCTTTTGCATCCACCATGTCAGGCCCAGGCTCGCCAGGCTGGCGGCGCCGAGCGCCGGCAGCAAGCCTGGCAGCAGGGCCAGCATCAAGCCGGCCATGGCCAGTGGCCAGATCAGGCCAGCCAGCACCGTGCCCAGGCTGGCTTCGGTCGCCAGAGGCTTGGCCTTGGCGTGTTCGGCATCGCCGGCATAGGGCAGGGCGTGCATCAGCCAGACCGGCGCCAGGCGCGAGGCGCTGTGGGCCCAGATCAGGGCCAGCAGCCCCAGCTTCGGGCTGTGCTCAACCAGGGCCAGCAGCGTGGCCGCCTTGAGCCCCAGCATCAGGATCAGGCCCAGGGCGCCGTAGCTGCCGATGCGCGAGTCCTTCATGATGGTCAAGGCCTTCTCGCGGCTGACCACGCCGCCCAGGCCATCGCAGCTGTCGGCCCAGCCGTCTTCGTGGAAGCCGCCGGTCAGCCAGATGCTGGCCGCCATGCTCAAACCCACCGCCACCATGGGCGGCCACAGCCACAGTGCCGTGCCGAGCACGGCCGCTGACCAGGCGCCGACCAGCAGGCCTACGGCCGGAAAGTAGCGCCCGCAGGCTTGCAGCCAGGACGGCTCAAAGCCGACCCAGGCGGGCACGGGACAGCGGGTAAAAAACTGCAGGGCGGTGAAGAACAGGCGAAGCTCGTGGAGCAGGACAGGCATGCGAGAAGGGGGGGCGACAGGAGGGCAAGAAAACAGGGGGGGGGAGGAAGGGGAGAAAGCGGGGCTCAGTCGCGCAGCGGCAGGTCCACGCGGAAGCCCAGCCCGGGCGCGTGGGCCTCGTCCACCGCGATCTGGCCGCCCATCTGCTCGCACAGCTTGTGCACGATGTAGAGGCCCAGGCCCGAGCCACCGCTGCCGCGGCGGGTGGTGAAGTAGGGCTCGAACATGCGCGCCCGCACCTCGGGCGGCACGCCGCGGCCGTTGTCGCAGAAGTGCAGATGCAGGCGCTCGCCGTGGCTGTGCAGGCGCACGCGGATCAGGCGCGGCCGGTCCTCGGGCTGCTCTTGAAACGCATGGGTCAGGGCGTTGACGATGAGATTGGAGACGATTTGCGAGAACTGGCCCGGCACCAGGGTGGCGTGCAGGTGCTCGGGCGTGTCCAGCTCGACGCGGGTCTGCGCGTTGCGCAGCACCGGGTTGTGGGCCATGACGATGCCGCGCAGATAGGGGCTGAGGTCGATGTGCATCTCGGCCTCGCTGGCCTGGTCCACGGCCAGGGTCTTGAAATTGCTGATCAGGTCAGCGGCGCGTGCCAGGTTGTTGTTGACCAGGCGGGCGCCGTCTTCCAGCTGCCTGGCCAGGGTTTGCAGCTCGCTGCGGCTGACCTTGTCACCGCTGAGTTTGCGCGTCAGGCTGCGGGCAAACTCTTCCATGCCCGAGGCGGCAGTGACGGCGATGCCGATCGGGGTGTTGATCTCATGCGCCACGCCGGCGACGAGGTTGCCCAGGGCGGCCAGCTGCTCCTGCTCCAGCAGTCGCTCGGTGGCGAGTTGCAGCTCCTGCTGCAGGCGCTGCAGTTCATGCTGCGGCATTTCGCCCGGGCCGGTGGGAACCGAGCCGCTCATGTCGGAGGGATTCAGGCTGCTCATGGCGGGCCTCAGGAATCCGGGTAGCGGGTGTAGATGTCCTTGACCGCGGGCAGGTTGGCCATCAGCTTGGCCACCAGGTCGGGGTCGAACTGCAGGCCGGCCTGCTCCTGCACATAGCTCAGTGCCTCGTCGAAGTTCCAGCTTTCCTTGTAGCAGCGGCGGCTGACCAGGGCGTCCAGCACATCGGCCAGGGCGACGATGCGGCCGGCGATGTGGATCTGTTCGCCCAGCAGGCCGCGCGGGTAGCCCTGGCCGTCCCAGCGCTCATGGTGCTCGTGGGCGATGATGGCGCCCAGCTGCAGGATGCGCTTGTCCGATTTGCTCAGCAGCTCGAAGCCGATGCGCGAGTGGGTCTTCATGATCTCCCACTCCTCGGCGTCCAGCTTGCCGGGCTTGTTGAGCACGCGGTCGGGGATGCCGATCTTGCCCACATCGTGCAGGGGCGCTGCCTGGCGCATGAACTCGATCTCGCTGGCGCGCAGGCCCGAGAGCTCGGCCAGCAAGGCCGCCAGCTCGCCGACGCGGCGCACATGGGCGCCGGTTTCCTTGCTGCGGCGCTCGACCGCCTCGCCGATGATGTAGACGGTGGAGCGCTGGGTGTCCTGGATTTCCTCGCGCAGCAGCAGGGCTTCGTAGGTGATGGCGACATTGGCGCAGAAGATCTCCAGCAGCTCGCGCGACTGGGCGTCCACCGGCTCAGAGAAGGTCATGTAGAGCAGGGTCTCGTTGCCGCTGCTGCTGCGGTAGTAGCCGACGAAGTGGTGGGCGTCGAAAGAGCTCACCTGGTCGTCCAGGGCTCGGTCCAGGGCCAGCTTCACTTCGGCCGGCAGGTTGCTGATCTCTTCGTCGACCAGCAGGCGCGAGTACTCGGTGGTGGCGGCCAGCACCTTGAGCCGGCCCTCGATGTGCGAGGCCGCGTAGGCCGCCACGCGGCTGGCGCACAGGCCTTGGGCTTCATAACCGAGCAAATGCGCGGCTTGCTCCAGCACGGCCGAGGCAAAGCGGCGCAGATTGTGCGAGTCGTAGATGCGGGTGATGGCGTCGATCGAGCGGCGCAGGGCCAGGCGCGACTGCTCGATGATCATGATGTCGCGGTAGCTGCGCAGCGCCGCGTAGAAGACCGTGATCAGCTTGCGCTTGGTCAGCTCGGTCTTCTCCTTATAGTCGTTGATGTCGTAGCTCTTGATGACATGCTCTTCCGGCGCCTGACCGGGCTGGCCGGTGCGCAGCACGATGCGCACATGGTGGTTGTCCAGCTCCTCGCGGATGTAGCGGGCCAGGTCCAGGCCGGCATGCTCGGACTCCATCACCACATCGAGCAGGATCAGGGCGATGTCGCGCCGGGTCTTGAGCAGCTCGCGCGCTTCGGCGCCGCTGTAGGCATCGAGGAACTGCAGGCGCCGGCCGCTGAACTCGAAATCGGCCATCACCAGCTGGGTGACCTGGTGCACGGCCACATCGTCGTCCACGATCATGACGACCCAGGGCTCCAGCGCCTTGGGGGCGTTGCCGTCGGTATCCAGCTCGGGGCTCTCGTCAGCAAAAACCAAATCCGTCATGGCGCATGTCCTGATGCAGCGTGGCTGGCCCGATTATGGCCACAGCGCAAGCCCTGTAAACAGAGCTTTGGGCAATGATTTCAGTGCTGTTCGCTGACGCCGGCCGAGGCGAAGCTGGCCATCTCGGCCAGGATGCGGCAGGCGGATTCCAGCAGCGGCCAGGCCAGGGCTGCGCCCGAGCCCTCGCCCAGGCGCAGGCCCAGGTCCAGCAGGGGCTCGGCCTGCAAGGCCTCCAGCATCAGGCGGTGGCCGCTCTCGTTCGAGCGGTGGGCGAAGACGCAACGCTCCAGCACCGCCGGCTGCAGGCGGGCGGCCACCAGCACGGCGCTGCTGGCGATGAAGCCATCGACGACGATGACCCGGCGCTCCAGTGCCGCCTGCAGCACCGCGCCCACCATCATGGCGATCTCAAAGCCACCGAAGGCCGCCAGGGCCTGCAGCGGCGCCTGGGCCTGGGCATGCAGGTCCAGCACCTCTTGCAGCACCGCCACCTTGCGCGCCAGGGCGGCATCGTCAAGACCTGTCCCCCGGCCGGTGCAGTCGGCCACCGGCAGGCCTTGCAACCGAGCCAGCAGCAGGGCGGCGCTGGAGGTGTTGCCAATGCCCATCTCGCCCAGCAGCAAGGCATTGCCCGGCTTGCTGCGCAAGAGGTTCTTGCCGGCGGCGATGGCGGTGGCGCATTGGTCGATGCTCATGGCCGCTTCGGCCGAGGCATCGCGCGTGCCGGGCGCAATCTTGGCGATGATCAAGCCCTCGCGTGGCGCAAAGTCATGGGCCACGCCGGCATCGACCACGCTCAGGGCCAGGCCGTGCTGGCGCGCCAGCACGCTGATGGCGGCGCCGCCGGCCAGGAAGTTCTCGACCATCTGCCAGGTCACATCGCTGGGGTAGGCCGACACGCCGCGCCGCGCCAGGCCGTGGTCGCCGGCAAACACCATCATCTGCGGGCTCTTGAGCTGCGGTGTCTCGCTGCCCAGGATCAGACCCAGGCGCAGCATCAGCGCCTCCAGCTGGCCCAGGGCGCCCAGGGGCTTGGTCTTGCCGTCGATGCGGGCCTGCAGGGCGGCGGCCAGGGCCGGGTCTTGCAGGGAGGCGATGTCGGGGATCAGATGTTCGGCCATGGTCAGGGGGTCTCCGCAGGCGTGGGGTCTTGTCGAAACAGGGATTGCAGGGCGGCCTGCACCTGGCGGGCGCCGCGCTCGATGGCGGTGGGGCCGGGGGCCAGGATGTCGGCCGATTTGATTTCGATCAGGCGGGCGCCCAGGGCGGCGAAACCGGGCCGGGCCAACACCTTGTCGGGCACGAAGCGCTTGCCGCACCAGCTGCCCAAGATCAGCTCGGGCCGGCGCGCCAGCACCTCTTCGGGGCTGACGATGCGGTCGCGCGCCAGGCTGGCGCGGGCGCGGTTGGCAAACACATCCTCGCCGCCGGCCAGCTCGATGATCTCGCTGACCCAGCCGATGCCCATGATCAGGGGCTCGTCCCATTCCTCGAAGCACACGCGCGGGCGGCGTGGCAGCTGGCGGCCGATGTCGGCGATGTCGTCCTGCGTGGCCTGCAGCTGGGCGCAGAGCTGCTCGGCCTGGCGCTCGTGGCCGACCAGGGCACCGAGCCTGCGCACCATGGCATGGATGCCGGCCAGATCGCGGTGGTCGAAGCAGAGCGTGGCCAGGCCGGCGGCCTCGCACTCGGCCAGCAGCGGCTTTTGCAGATCCGAGAAGCCGATCACCAGATCCGGCTGCACGGCCTGGATCTTCTCCAGCTTCATGGTGGTGAAGCCGCTGATCTTGGGCTTCTCGTGGCGCGCCTCGGGTGGGTAGACGGTGTAACCCGAGATGCCGGCAATGCGCGCTTGCGCGCCCAAACGGTAGAGCGTGTCCACGGCCTCGGTGGACAGGCAGGCGATGCGTTCGGGCTGTCTCATGGCTGGGCGCTCGGGTCCTGGAGCAGG
>JAIXSD010000024.1 GCA_027484885.1 Rubrivivax sp. | reverse complement strand
CGCAAACTCAAGATCAAGGCCGGCCGCAACGACAGCGTCGCCACGGTGGCGGCGCGTTATGGCGTCAGCCCCGCCCAGGTGGCGCAGTGGAACAAGGTGGCCAGCGGCGCCAAGTTCAAGCCGGGCCAGGCCCTGGCTGTCTATGTGCCCAACAAGCCCGCCGCTCGCGGCAGCACCCAGATGGCGGCCAAATCAGGCAAGGCGAGCGCCAGCAGCAAGGGCGCCACGCGCGTGGCCTCGGCCAAATCCAGTGGCAAGACCAGCGGCAGCGCCGCCAAGACGCACGGCAAATCGCGCGGCGTGACGGTGGCCGCAGCGCCAGAGACGGCGGTGCGCGCCTCGATCAAGCGCTGACTGCGGCTAAAGAAAACACCGACGCAAGAAACAACAACGGGGCCTCGAAGGCCCCGTTTTCACATCAAGCCGCAGCGCGCGCTGCACCCGCTCATCGACCGCCCACAAAAAACAGCGCGATGCTGCACGCCAGCCCGGCAAACCAGATCAGCGAGCGCAGCGCCGCCTGGTCGGCCAGGTAGGCGGCGATGTAGGCAATGCGGGCGCCGATGAAGCCCAGCGCCAGGGCATCCACCGTGGCTTGCGGGGCTTGCATCTGCTGAGCTGCCAGCACCCCGGCGATGAACAGCGGCAAGGCCTCAAAGCTGTTGGCCTGGGCCGCGTTGGCGCGCGCCTGCCAGCCGCTCAGACCCGACAGCCAGGCACGCGGCTGGTGGTTGTCATAGCCGCCATCCCGTCGCCGCTTGCCGAAGCCGCGCGACTTGGCGATGCCGGCGCAGACGATGGGCAGCAGGCTGGCGACGACGATGCAGGTGTTGGCGAGTGTCATGGGGGCGACCTTGTCGAGGGGGAACGGAGCCAATGGGAAGAGAACGTGGGGGCGGAAAGCCGTCAGCGACGGTCCACCAGGGCGTGGGCAATGGTGCCAAGGTCGACATACTCCAGCTCGCTGCCCACCGGCACGCCGCGCGCCAGGCGGGTGGCACGGATGCCCCGCGAGCGCAGCGCCTCGGCCAGCACATGGGCCGTGGCCTCACCCTCGGCGGTGAAGCTGCTGGCCAGGATCACCTCTTCCACCCCGCCCTCGCTGGCACGCGCCAGCAACTCGGCCGCGCCGATTTGCTGCACGCCCACGCCATCCAGCGGACTGACACGGCCGAGCAGCACGAAGTAGTAGCCGCGGTAGGAGTTGGTGCGCTCCAGCGCCGCCTGGTCGGCCGGTGTCTCTACCACGCAGAGCAGACGCGCATCGCGCTCGGGGTCGGCGCAGACCGGGCAGAGCGCGGTCTCGCTGAAGGTGTGGCAGCGCTCGCAATGGCCGATGCCTTCGGCCGCGGCCCGCAAGGCCTCAGCCATCAGGCGCGCGCCATCACGGTCATGCTGCAGCAGGTGGTAGGCCATGCGCTGGGCCGATTTCTGGCCCACGCCGGGCAGGCGCTTGAGCGCCTCAATCAGCGCCTCCAGAGCGCCCGCTGCGGGAGAGGACGCCGTCAAAGCGTCAGGCTCAGAACGGGAACTTCATGCCCGGCGGCAGCGGCATGCCGGCGGTCAGCTTGCTCATCTTCTGGCTGCTGACTTCTTCGGCGCGGCGCACCGCGTCATTGAAGGCCGCGGCCACCAGGTCTTCCAGCATGTCCTTGTCGTCCGCCAGCAGGCTGGGGTCGATGGTGACGCGCTTGACCGCGTTCTTGCAGGTCATCACGACCTTGACCAGGCCGGCGCCGGACTGGCCTTCCACCTCGACATTGGCCAGCTCGTCCTGAGCCTTCTTCAGGTTGTCCTGCATGGCCTGGGCTTGCTTCATCAAGCCCGCGAGTTGACCCTTCATCATTTTCAATACTCCTCAGTGTCAGGGGGTGTTCGTTGGAAAGTTGTCTTGTCTTGCTTTGGCTGTGCCATCACTCGGCTGCGGTCCAAACGCTCAATGCGAGCGGATGGAACCGGGCACGATGCGCGCAGTCTTGAACTGGGCCATCAAGGTTTGCGCAAAAGGATCGTTGATCACGATCTGCTCCACCTCACGCTGGCGCGCCTGGATGCGGGCCAGATCGCGCAATGCCGGAGAGTCCTGGGGCACGCCGGCCTCCAGCTCGATCTGCACCGGCATCTGCAAGCCGGCTTCGAGCGCCACCTGCAGCTTGTCGCGCAGCGCCGGCTGGCGCAGCGATTCGCGCTCCACCCGCAGGCGCACCATTAAACCGGCCGGGCCGTTTTCCAGGCCCACGCATTCCGAGCGCACAGCCAGCTCGCGCGTCAGCGCCAGCAAGCCCAGTGGCGCCACCAGCTCGGCCCACTGCGCGCCCAGCTCGGTGGGGGTCAAGGGCACATCCTCGCCGGCAGTCGAGGCATAGCCCTGGCGATTCGAGGCCGGGCGGCCGGCGCGCGGGGCGGCACTGCCACCAAAATCGTCGCCATCGGCGCCTTGCAGGGCGGACGCGCCGCCCCCGTCATCGTCCGACATGGGCGCATCCAGCCACGGCGGCGGCTCGCCATCGTCGGTGGGGCGGCCATCACCAACGACCTCATCCTCAAGCTCGGGCTCGGCATGAACCACCGGGCGCGGGCGCAGGCGGGCGCTGTAATCGCCAGCAGCGGGGCTGGGGGCGCGGGGCTGCACGGTCGGTGCGGGCACGGGCACGTGTACAGGGGCAGCCACAGGTGCAGCCGGCGGAGCTGTCGCCACTTCAGCCTCGTAGCCGACCTCAGGCTCGGACGCTTGCAGAGCGGGGGCCTCGGGCTCCTCCATCTGGCCTTCGATCTCGGGCTCCGTCTGCGATGGTGCACTGGGCTCGACATCTGAACCGGCCAGCTCGGCTTCTGCGGCAGCGGGTGCAGATGTGGGCGCAGCGACAGGTGCCGGCTCAGCTTCGGCTGCAGGCCCCGGTTCGAGCTCAGCCTCGGGTTGCGCCTCGGTCGCTTCGGCGGCTTGCGCCACCACAGGCACCGCAGGCAGAGCAGCCGGCGCAGCCGGTGTGTGAGCCGGCGCAGCAACAGGCGCAGCAACAGATGCAGCCACAGGCGTCGCATTCGCGGCGACTCTGGGCGCGGCCACCGTCGGAGCAGGTCGTGCCGGCCTTGGCACGGCCGCAGCGGGCTTGTTCAGCGTCTGGCCGGCCGAACCGGCGGGGCGAAAGCTGAGCATGCGCAGCAGCACCATCAACAGGCCAGCGTACTCATCGGGCGCCAGGGCCAACTCGGCGCGGCCGTGCAAGGCCATGCTGTACATCAGCTGGATTTCATCGGCCGG
>JAIXSD010000366.1 GCA_027484885.1 Rubrivivax sp. | reverse complement strand
CGCGCGGCCCTGCGCGCCATCCCCAAGCTCTACTGCGTGACCGATGCCACCGCGGCGACCGGCATGCCGGACGGCGAATACAGCCTGGGCTCGCAGCGCGTGCTCAAGTGCCTGGGCTGCGTGCGCCTGGCCACCGGCTCACTGGCCGGCAGCGCCCTGACCATGGACCAGGCCTTGCGCAATCTGGTGGAGCTGGGCCTCAGCGTGGAAGACGCTTCGGCCCGCCTCTCGCGCAACCCGGCGGACTACCTGGGCCTGGCCGAACGCGGCCGCCTGCAAGCCGGCGCCTGGGCCGATGCGGTGGTCTTGGACACGGACTTGCAGCTGCAGCAGGTCTGGGTGCAAGGCCAGCGCGTCTCGCAAGTGGGTGCGCATGATTGAGGCCGCCCCGGGAAACTCCCGAGCGCTGACTTTCGGCACACCCGGCCGCGCCGGGTAGGCTCAGGCCAACCGATCTCCACATGCGCCATCTGCCCCGATTGCCAATGCCCGGTTTCGCAGGAAGCCGGGCATTGCTCATTTCTGAACCTGTTTTTTGATTTGCGAACTCCCGCCATGAACGCTTTCCAACACTGCACCCTGGTGGCCCTGCTCCACGTTGCTGGCATCTCGGGCCTGAGCGCCCTGGCCAGCGGCGCGGCCCTGGCCGCGGACGCGCCGGCCTCCGGCCTGGACCTGCCCTACTTCGACCGCAAGGTGCGGGTACAGGACGACCTGTTCCGCGCCACCAACGGCGGCTGGATCAAGGCCACCACCATCCCGGCGGACAAGGGCTCCTGGGGCAGCTTCGAAAAGCTGGCCGAGCTCAGCGACCAGCGCGTGCGCGCCCTGGCCGAAGGCCTGGCCGCTCAGCCCCAAGCCGAGGGCAGCAAAGAGGCCAAGATCGGCCAGTTCTATGCCGCCTTTCTGGACACCGCGCGCATCGACCGCGAGGGCCTGAACGCCCTGCAGCCGCGCCTGAACGAGATCGCTGCCCTGACCAGCCGCGAGCAGCTCTTGACCTGGCTGGGCGCCGCCCAAGGCCAGCTGCGCCAGCCCTTCCGCCTGGGCCTGGGGCCGGACCCCAAGGAACCCATGGTCAACCGCCTGCAGCTGGCCCAATCGGGCCTGGGCCTGCCCGAGCGCGATTACTACCTGAACCAGCGCGACCCCAGCCTGGCCAAGGCGCGCAGCGCCTACCTGGCCTATTTGAGCAAGCTGGCACGCCTGAGCGGCGAAGCCCAACCGGCCGAGGCGGCACGCCGCGTGCTGGCCCTGGAAACCCGCATGGCCAAGGCGCACTGGGACGTGGTCAGCAGCCGCGATGTGCAAAAGACCTACAACCCGATGACGCCGGCCGAGCTGAGCGCCGCCGCGCCGGGCCTGGACTGGAACGCCTTCTTCGCCGCCGCCCAGCTCAAGGCCGTGGACAAGCTGACCGTGGCCCAGCCCAGCGCCATCCGCGGCCTGGCCCAGCTGCTGGCCGAGGCGCCCCTGGCCGACTGGAAGCTCTACGCCAAGCTGCACACCCTGGATGCACATGCCGCCGTGCTGCCCCAGCCCTTCCGCGCTGCGGCCTTTGCCTTCCACGGCCGCGCCATGAGCGGCACGCAGCAAGAGCTGCCGCGCTGGAAGCAAGGCGTGGACGCCATCAACGAAGCCCTGGGCGAAGCCGTGGGCGAGCTCTACGTGACCCAGCATTTCCCGCCGGCGCAAAAAGCGCGCATGCAGGAGCTGGTGGCCAATCTGCTGGCCGCCTACAAAAGCTCCGTCGATGGCCTGAGCTGGATGACGCCCGAGACCAAGCTGCAGGCCCAGGACAAGCTGTCCAAATACCTGGTCAAGATCGGCTACCCCGATGTCTGGCGCGACTACAGCGCCCTGCAGGTCAAGGCCGGCGACGCGCTGGGCAACCAGCAGCGCGCGGCGCAGTTCGCCTGGGCCCGCGAGGCTGCCAAGCTGGGCCAGAAGGTCGACCGCAGCGAATGGGGCATGGTGCCGCAGCAGGTCAACGCCTACTACAACGAGACCTTCAACGAGATCGTCTTCCCGGCCGCCATCCTGCAGCCGCCCTTCTTCGACATGAAGGCCGATGACGCGGTCAACTACGGCGGCATCGGCGCGGTGATCGGCCACGAGATCAGCCATGGCTTCGACGACCAGGGCGCCCAGTACGACGGCGACGGCATGCTGCGCGACTGGTGGCAGCCGGCCGACCGCAAGGCCTTCGAGGCCCTGGGCCAGCGCCTGGCCCAACAGTTCAGCGCCTACCAGGCCCTGCCCGGCAAGCGCGTCAACGGCCAGCTGACCCTGGGCGAGAACATTGCCGACCTGTCCGGCCTGCAGATCGCCTACAAGGCCTACCAGGCCTCGCTGGGCGGCAAGCCGGCGCCGGTGCTCGATGGCTACACCGGTGAGCAGCGCTTCTTCCTCGGCTTTGCGCAGATCTGGCGCGAGAAGGTGCGCCCGCCCCTGCTGCTGCAGCAGCTGATGGCCGACCCGCATTCGCCGGGCCAGTTCCGCGCCAACGGCGGCGTGGTCAACCATGACGCCTTCCACCAAGCCTTCGGCACCCGCAAGGGCGACCGCCTGTTCAAGCCCGAGGGTGAGCGCATCCGCATCTGGTGAACGCCCGCCTTCGACCCGCCTAGTTTTCAGGAAGAAACCGACCATGTTGAAAACCCCATTCAAGCTCGCCACCCTGGCCTTGCTGACCCAACTGGCCTTCAGCGCCGGCCCAGCCCTGGCCGCTGAAGCGGCCGCGCCCACCATCCAGGGCCTGGATCGCAGCAGCTTCGACCCCAGCGTGCGGCCGCAGGACGATCTGTTCCGCGCCGTCAACGGCCTGTGGCTGAAGAACACCGAGATCCCCGCGGACAAATCGCGTTATGGCAGCTTTGACCTGCTGATCGACCAGTCCGACGCGCGCGTGCGCGCCCTGATCGACGAGCTGGCCCGCGGCCAGCACGCCGCCGGCAGCAATGCCCAGAAGATCGCCGACTACTACCGCAGCCACCTCGACACCGAGGCCATCGAGCGCGCCGGCCTGGCACCCATCCAGCCGCTGCTCAAGGAGATTGACGCCATCAGCACCCGCGCCGAGCTGGCGCGCTGGCTGGGCCGCTCGCAGCTCTTCGCCGCCTCGCCGGTGCGCGTGGGCGTGACAGCCGAGGCCAAGAACCCCAAGATGAACGGCGTGCGCATGGGCCAGAGCGGCCTGGGCCTGCCCGACCGCGACTACTACCTGCTCAAGGACGACGCCCGCATGGCCAAGGCTAGAGAGGCCTACCGCGTCTACCTGGGGCAGCTGGCGGGCTTTGCCGGCGAGGCCGAGCCGGCCGCAGCCGCCCAGCGCGTGCTGGCCCTGGAGGAGCGCATCGCCGCCGTGCACTGGGACAAGGTCGACAACCGCAACCCGGTCAAGACCAACAACCCGACCCGCGTGGCCGATCTGCGCGAGCAGGCGCCCGGCTTCGACTGGACGGCCTACCTCGAATCGGCCGGCCTGGGCCAGGCCACCAACATCGATGTGGCCCAGCCCAGCGCCATCCGCGCCCTGGCCGGCCTGCTGGCCGAGCAGCCGCTGGAGGACTGGAAGCTTTACCTGCGCCTGCACGCCCTGAGCCGCAGCGCCGATGTGCTGCCCAAGGCCGTGCGTGAGGCCAACTTCGCCTTCCGCCAGGCCTTGACCGGCGCCAAGACCGAGCTGCCGCGCTGGCAGCAGTCCATCAACGAGACCAACAGCGCACTCGGCGAGGCGGTCGGTGAGCTCTGGGTGGCGCGCCATTTCCCGGCGGCCTACAAGGCCCGCATGCAGACCCTGGTGGCCAATCTGATGGCGGCCTACAAGGACTCGATCGATGGCCTGAGCTGGATGAGCCCGGCCACCAAGGCGCAGGCCCAGGACAAGCTGTCCAAGTACACCACCAAGATCGGCTACCCCGAGCAGTGGCGTGACTACAGCCGCCTGGAGGTCAAGCCCGGTGATGCCTTCGGCAACAGCCAGCGCGCCGCCCGCTTCGCTTGGGAGCGCATGGTGGCCAAGGCCGGCCAGCCGGTGAACCGCAAGGAATGGGGAATGACGCCGCAGACCGTCAACGCCTACTACAGCGGCTCGGCCAATGAGATCGTCTTCCCGGCCGCCATCCTGCAGCCGCCTTTCTTCAGCATGGAAGCCGACGACGCCATCAACTACGGCGCCATCGGCGCCGTCATCGGCCACGAAATCAGCCATGGCTTTGACGACCGCGGCAGCCAGTTTGACGGCGACGGCGTGCTGCGCGACTGGTGGACCAAAGAAGACCGCGCCGCCTTCGAATCCATCGCCGCCAAGCTGGTGGCGCAGTACGAGGGCTACCAGCCCCTGCCCGGCAAACGCATCAACGGCCGCCTGCCCCTGGGCGAGAACATCGCCGACCTGTCCGGCCTGCAGATCGCCTACAAGGCCTACTTGCGCTCG
>JAIXSD010000134.1 GCA_027484885.1 Rubrivivax sp. | reverse complement strand
TGGTGGGCCAGTGGTTCCCCAAGATCGCCGTGCTGGAGCTGCCTGGCGAGCGGGGTGCCACGGCGCCACGCTGGAACGCGCATGAGTTCCATCTGCACAGCGAGTTCTACGCCGACTTTGGAAGTTATGACGTGCGCATCGACGTGCCCGAGGGCTACACGGTCGGCGCCACCGGCGAGCTGCAGGGCGAGCCCCAGAAGCAGGGCGGTCGCGTCATCCACCATTTCGTGCAAGGCGATGTGCATGACTTCGCCTGGACGGCCGACAAGCGCTTTGCCCCGCCGCTGAAAGCGGTCTACGAGGGCGAGGGCAGCCCCAAGGTGCAGGTCCAGGTGCTGTACCCGCCCGAGTACGCCCACAACGCGCCGGTGGTGCTCAAGGCCACGCTGGACGCGCTGGCCTGGTTCTCCAAGACCTTGGGCCCCTACCCCTACCGCACGGTCACGGCCGTGGTGCCGCCTTTCAATGCCAAGGAGGCGGGCGGCATGGAGTACCCGACCTTTTTCACCGCCGACAGCTATGCCGACCAGACCCCCGGCACCCTGGCCCATTTCGGCCAGGAGTTCGTGACCATCCACGAGTTCGGCCATGGCTACTTCTACGGCATCCTGGCCTCCAATGAATTTGAAGAGCCTTTCCTGGACGAGGGCCTGAACGAGTTCTGGGACCAGCGCATGATCCACGCCCGCGGCCAGCGCGCACCGGGCACCACGGCCGCGCTCAAGCGTCTCGGCGTGGGCACCACGGTCGATGTGTTTGAGGGCGAGCGCCTGGGCGCCGGACTCAAGGACCCGCCGGACGGCCTGGGCCAGAACAGCTGGCACCGCCATTCCAGCGGCAGCTATGGCACGGTGTACTCCCGCACAGCCACCGCCATGCGCGATCTGGAGGCGCAGATCGGCCGCGAGAAGCTGGAGCTGGCCTTCAAGACCTACTACCAGCGCTGGAAGTTCCGCCACCCGAGCACGGCCGATTTGCGCGAGGTGCTGGCCGAGGTCAGCGGCCAGCCGGCTCTGGTGCAGCGCCTGTTCGAGCAGCACATCTACGCCAGCCGCACGGTCGATGACCGGGTGGAGAGCTTCAAGAGCGTGGAAGAGCTGCCCCTGCTGGGCTTGCAGATCGGCCCCGATGGCCGGCGCAGCGAGCTGGACAAGGACGCGCAGGAAGAGCGGGTCGAGACGCTGCGCAAGCAGTGGAAGAAGGACCACCCGACCTCGTCCAAAGCCGAGGCCAAGAAGGACCCGCAGACCGGCGAGGTGCTGGCCGAGCCCGGGCCTTTCCCCTACCGCACCACGGTGGTTTTGCGCCGGCGCGGCGCGGCGGCGCCGCAAACCCTGCGCGTGCGCTTTGCCGATGGCAGCGTGGAGACGGTGCGCTGGGACGACCAGCAATCCTGGGCTCGCTTCAGCTGGGTCAAGCCGGTCAAGGCCGTGTCCGCCGAGCTGGACCCCGAACGCCTGCACTACCTCGATCAGAACCAGCTCGACAACAGCCGCGCCCTCAAGAGCGATGGCCGGGCCGCCCGCCGCGTCGCCAGCGATGCCGGCAGCTTGTTGCAAACCCTTCTCGCCCTGGTGGCCACGCTATGAACATGCCGGCGCTCTTGACCCCCGCTCCCGATCTGCGTGGCCAGCTGCGCACCGGCGCCCGCCTGGCCTCGCAATGGCGATTGCTGCTGCTCTGGCTGCTGGCCCTGGCCTTGCCCTGGCTGCTGACCCTGGTTCCGCTCTGGCGCGCCCTGGCGGCCCAGCTGGATCAATCGCTGGCCGCGAAGCGGCTGGTGGAAGGCTTTGATTTGCCGGTGCTGGCCGAGGCCGTGATGGGCTTGGGGCCCAACGGCTTTGGCGCCTCGGCCCTGCTCAGCAGCATGCTGCTCTTGGCCTTGCTGCTGCCCTGGCTCAGCGGCAGCCTGATCGCCGTGGTGCGCGCGCCGCTGCCGCTGGGCTTTCAGGCCTTGCTGCAGGGCGGCCTGCGCGAGTACGGCCGCATGACGCGGCTCTGGCTCTGGGCCCTGTGCCTGCTGGGCGCGGTGGCGGCGCTGGGCGGCGGCCTGATGCACTGGGTGGGCGAGAAAGCGACGCTGATGCACCTGGAGGCCGAGGCCGATCGCTGGAGCCAGGCGGTGATGCTGTTCACCGGCCTGCTGTTCCTGCTGGTGCATGCCAGCGTGGACGCCGCGCGCGCCCGCCTGGCCCTGGAGCCGCAGCGCCGCTCGGTGTTCAAGGCCTGGCGCCTGGCCACGCGCGACCTCTGGCGCCAGCCACGCCGCATCGGCGTCTATCTGTTGATCACCGGCCTGGGCCTGGCCGCGGCCGCTTTGATCGGCCTGGCGCGGGTGCAGCTGGCGCCGGTGGGGGCGGGCAGCCAGCTGCTGGCCCTGGCGATGGGTCAGCTGCTGGTGCTGACCCTGGTGTGGATGCGCTGCGCTCGCATGTTTGCGCTGGCGGCCGCAGGGCGCCTGGACTGATTGGAGAAAGGACGGGCCTGAAGGCTGGCACACTGACAGCCTGTCTTTTGTCTCTGCCTGCCATGCCGCCGCGTTTTTATGTCGACCAGCCCCTGGGTACTTCGTCCAGTGAGCCCAGCGAGCTCAGCCTGCCGCCCAGCGCGGCCCGCCATGTGCAGGTGTTGCGCCTGCAACCGGGCAGCCCGCTGACCTTGTTCGACGGCAGCGGCGCCGAGTGGCAGGCGGAAGTGCTGGCCATGGGCCGCAGCGAGGTGCGCGTGCATCTGCAAGCCCGTCAGCTGGTGCAGCGCGAGCTGCGCCAGCACATCACCCTGGCCCTGGCCATGCCGGCCAACGACCGCATGGACGGCGTGGTCGAGAAGGCGACGGAGCTGGGCGGTAGCGCCATCCAGCCGCTGATGAGCGAGCGCTCGGTGCTGCGCCTCAGCGGCGAGCGCGCCGAGAAAAAACAAGCGCATTGGCGCGGCGTGGCCATCGCCGCGGCCGAGCAATGCGGCCGCACCCGCATCCCCGAGATTGGCGCGGTGCAGTCTCTGGCTTCATGGCTGGCCAGCCTGGGCCCGCAGCCGGCCGGGCAGCGCCGCTGGCTGCTCAGCCCGACTGCCGCTCAGCCCCTGCAAGCCCTGGCGGCTGCGCAGGCGGAGGCCAGCCACACCCTGGTGCTCAGCGGCCCGGAAGGCGGCCTCAGCCCCGCCGAGGAAGAGGCGGCCCGCGCCCAGGGTTTTGTCGCCGTTCAGTTGGGCCCGCGCATCTTGCGTGCCGACACGGCGCCGCTGGCCGTGCTGGGCTGGCTGGCGCTGTCGGAGGCCTGAGCCCCCGCGCGATCAAGCTTCAGCGCTGGCCTCGTCCGCGCCGCCCTTGTCCTTGCGCGCCGAACCCTTGATCAGGTCGAAACGGAACAGCCGGCACTCGATTGGGCCGTTCCACATCGGGAACTTGCGCGATTCCTTGAGGCGCATCTTGCTGGGCAGCTTCATGTCGGGGCAGAGCAGCCAGGCGGTCCAGCCGGCCGGGTTCTGGGTGTAGGCGCGCTTCCAGTGCGCGGCCAGGCGGGGGAAGAAATCGTCGCCGGCGTCGCGCGCCTCGGAGCCGCCGGCATCGCGGCTCATCTGCACATTGCCGGCCTTGCCGCGCACCTCGATGCGCTCGCCGTAGGGCGGGTTCATCAGAATGGTGCCGGGCATGCCCTCGGGCAACTCCGGCGCCGGGCGCTCCAGCGCGTCACCCCCATTGAACTGGATGTATTGGGCCACGCCGGCGCGCTCGGCGTTGCGGCGCGCGAAGTCGACCATGCGGAAGGCCACATCGCTGCAGAAGATGGGCACGGCGGGCGCGTGCTCGCGGTCTTTGGCGGCCTGCTTGATGGCCTGCCAGCGGCCGCGCAGGGGCACAAAGGGCAGCTGGCGCTCGAAGGCGAAGCGACGCTGCATGCCGGCGGCCATGCCGCAAGCGATCTGTGCGGCCTCGACGGCAATGGTGCCCGAGCCGCAGCAGGGGTCGTGCAGGGCGCCGCCGGTCTCGGGCGTGCCCTTCCAGCCGGCCGCGGCCAGCATGGCGGCGGCCAGGGTTTCCTTCAGCGGCGCGTCGCCCTTGTCCTCGCGCCAGCCGCGCTTGAAGAGCGGCTCGCCCGAGGTGTCGATGTAGAGGGTGGCATCGGTTTCGCTGAGGTGCAGCATCACCGGCAGGCCGGGGAAGCGGGTGTCGACGCTGGGCCGCTCGCCGGTGGCGTCGCGCAGCACATCGCAGATCGCGTCTTTCACGCGCAGGGTGGCGAAGTTGAGGCTGCGCAGCGGCGAGCGCTGGGCCACGGTGTCAACGCGAATGGTCTCGGCCGGCGTGATCCAGTCGCACCAATCGATGCGGCGGGCCAGGGCGTAGATGTCGTCTTCATGGCGGTAGCCGCCCGAGATCAGCTCGATCAGCACACGCTGGGCCAGCCGGCATTCGAGGTTGAGCTTCATCACGCCTTCGAGATCGCTCTTCAGTGCGATGCCGCCGCGCAGCACCTCGATATGCGTCTTGGGCAGGATGGCCCGCACCTCTTCGTCGAGCAGGCGCTCCACGCCCGAGGGGCAGGAGACGAAGAGGTAATGCAGGTCTTTGGGGGATTCTTTGGCGGCCATGGGCCCGATTGTCCCAGGATTGGCCGCCTCGCCCTGACTCAGGCGCGCCGGCGGCGGCTCAGCCCCAGCACACCGAGCAGGCCCAGG
>JAIXSD010000390.1 GCA_027484885.1 Rubrivivax sp. | reverse complement strand
CCTTGCGGGCGCGACGAGGCCTGGCGCAAATTCGCGGCCTACTTCGGCCACTGGGCCTTGCGCGGCTACGGGCCCTGGGCACTGGAGCGCAAATCCGACGGCATGTTTCTGGGCCTGTCCGGGCTCTGGTTCCCGGAAGGCTGGCTGGAGCCCGAGATCACCTGGGCGCTGTTGCCCGAGGCCCAGGGCCAGGGCTATGCCACCGAGGCCGCCCGTGCTGCGCTGCAGGCCGCGTACCAGCACTTCGGCTGGCAGACCGCGGTGAGCGTGATCGCATCGGGCAATCGGCCATCGGTTCAGGTGGCTGAACGCCTGGGCGCCACGCTGGAACGCAGCATCCCATTCCGCGGCGGCGAGGGGCTGGTGTACCGGCATCAAGGGCCAGCGGCGCTGGATGCCACTCAGCCGCGCTGAGCCTGCTGCCGGCTTCCTGCCGTCATATCTCGTCAAAGTCTCGGCACACAAAGACCACGGACAAAGCCGGCCCAGTTTTTGACAATGCGTCTCCTTCTTTCCCGATGCACGCTGTGGGCCCATGTCGTGGGCGATATGCGTGCGGAGACGCCGCATGAAAATCCTGACCCCCCACCACAAGCAATTCGACTTTTCCTGGGCCAAGCTGCCCGCTCCAAGCCGCAACACGCTCGCGCTCATCGCTGCCGCCGTGGCCTTGTCGGGGGCCTCGGCCGTCTGCGCCCTCTTGCTCTTCAGCAAAGTGGCCCATGCCTCAGACGTTCAAGGCGCCGACAAGCCGGCCCTGGCAGCCTGCTCGCAGCTTGAGCCCTGAACTCAAGCGGCGCAGCGAGCCCGGGGCAGTGCCAGCGACATGTGGACCTTGCCCTTGAGGCCCGCCTCGGTGCGAATCGCCTGCGGCTGAACACCCCAGCTGACAAAACCCAGCAAACGATACAGCCGCAGTGCCGGCTCATTGCCCTCGGTCAAGGTCAGGTTCAAAACCAGGATCTCGGGCCGAGATGATGCCGCCGCCACTGCCGCCTTCATCAGCGCCAGACCCAAGCCCTGGCCTCGCTGCGCGGGCTGGACATACATGCCCAGCAGCAGCGCCGTATGGCGGTTCTTGGGCTTGGCCGAATACTCCAGCGCCACAGTGCCGACCAAGGCATCGTCTTGCCACGCCCCCAAGCACGTGGCCAAGCCCTCGGCGCTGCCGATCCGCCGGATCCACCAGGATTCGGGTTCCGCGCGGCGCTCGGCCGCCGTGGCCGTGAACGCATCCGGCGCTTGCTCGTAGGCCTCGAGCATGAGGCTGCGGTAGGTGCTGGCGTCAGCGGCAGTGAGGATGCGAATCGGGGTCATGCCGGTCTCGATGGAATACAGGGTTTGCGGCTTGGAACCCACGGAGCCCCTCGGCGCCCTGGGGATCTGTGCGGAGGCCTAGGAAATCCGGATCCGAAACTCGGACTCGATCTCCTGGTCTGCTGCTGCAGGCACGCACTCGTAGGCGCGGATGGCGTCCGCAATGGCACGGCGGAAGCCCTCGGGGCCCTTGCCCTCCACCGTGATCTGCTCGATGGCGCCGTCGGCCTTCAACAGATATCTCGCCGTCATGAAGAACTCGCCGTTCGGCAGCCGCTTATCGCTCAGCTGCGGCGGCGGCATGACCGGGCAGCGCCCGCGCTCCAACTTGGATGGCGCCGCGCTGGCCGCCGAAGCTACCGCGCTCAACATCACGGCCATGACAAATTCAAAAGTTCTCATCGTCTCTCGTCCTGCAATCTCGCTCCGCCAGGCGTTCCCACGGCGAAACCCATCCCTGAGATGACGCCAGCATGGCGCCAGATTCTCACGGGCATTTGAGCATGAAACCTGGGCTTCACCGGCGACAAAACGCCAAGATTGAGCGGCATATCAAGGCGGCAGCGGCACGGCATTCCAGATCTTCAATACGTCCCTCAATCCCGGAGCCGCAGCAGAGCCCGCTCCAACTCGACAAACGCTTCGGCGCTGCGCAGGGCGCGGCGGCCGGCGGCTTGCAGCTCGCGCACATCCGCGGCTTCGATGGTGAAGGCGGTGGGCACGCGCAGCAGGCGGTCGCGGATGCGGTCGTCGCGCTCGTCATGCAGGCTGATGCTGACGACCTGCAGCTCTGCGTCGGCCGCGAAGGGGCTGCCCGGCTGGCCACGGCTGCGTCGCAGCTCTTCGCGCCAGCGGCGCAGGTCTTCGCCGAGGATGCCCAGGGTGATCTGCGACTCGCGGGCGCCGGCCCCAAAGATCAGCGACTCCAGCACCTGGCCCGTGCTCGGCACGCGGTCGCTGCTGTCGATGCGCTCAGCCAGGCCGCGCTCGGAGTTCACCGTCACCAGCACCAGCTGGCGGATCGATCCCGGCGGCGCGTCGGCAAAGTTGGCATGCATGGAGCCGCGAGCCACCAGGCGGTCGAGCAACAGGCGCACGCCCAGGTTGTCGGTCACGCCGCCGTCCACCAGGTGGATGAAGGGCCGCTCGGCAGCGTTGCGGTAGCCCTCGACCGAGCGCTTGAGCAGCTCGGCGCGGTAGCTGCCCGCCGCGCCGTCGCTGGCCGGGGCAGCGCGCGCGGCGCCATCGGGGCAATGGCTGGCATGGTTGCGCACCGTCATCGGCGACAGAAGCAAAGGCACAGCCGAGGAGGCGGCCACCGCGAAGGACAAAGGGGTGCTGTCGAGATCGGAGCAGATCAACTCGAACTGCTCGGCCGTGAAATCAAAGGGCGCGCCGGTGGTGAGATCGGTGGCGGTGATCATCAGCTCGGGCGCGCCAGGGCGGCGGCGGACATCGGCGAAACTCATGCCGCGATACAGCGCGTCCAGACGCTCAGCCAGGATCTGGCTGCGCCCGTACCAGGGCGAACTCAGCTGATAGAGCCGCTGTGGCCAGAGCAGCTCCCGCAGCAGCTGGCCCTCGAAGGGCGCGAGCAGAAAATCTTGCTCGAAGCGGGCCAAGCTTTCATCCCCCAAGGCGGCGTAGTGGGCGGCCAGGATGCTGCCGCCGGACACGCCGCTGATCAAGCTCACCTCGTCGAGCAGGTTGGTGCGGCGCCCCGGCAATTCGAACTCCGTG
>JAIXSD010000080.1 GCA_027484885.1 Rubrivivax sp. | reverse complement strand
GTGCTGGCCGGTGATGTGGACCTGCGCTGCCACCTGAGCCGCGACTGGGTGCGCAACCCCGAGGCCTACCACTGGGGCCCGCCGATGTTCGAGCTGGCCACGGTGCTGACCGGCCACGAATCGGCCGTGCCCATCACTGCCCTCGATCAGCTGCACCGAGGCCAGACCATCGGCACCGTGCTGGGATTCGTCTACCCGGCCTTGGAAGATCGCTTCAACGACGGCCGCCTGCGCCGCGACGACACCTTCGCGGTGGACCGCAATCTGCAAAAGCTCAAGCTGATCCGCTCGCCCTACATCGTCTCCGACTCGCGCGAGATCGACTGGCATCTGCGCAACAACCCCGGCCACCAGTTCGCCAACTGGCGGCTGCCGCTCTCGCGCACCGAGTTCCGCTGCGCCGTGCCGCGCAATGGCCGGGTCGATGCGCAGCTGCTGCTGGCCGCCCTGGAGCGCTTGCAGGCCAGCGGCCGCATCGAGCAGATCATCAAGAACTACAGCCCGCCCCAGCCCGTGCTGGTGATGGCGGCGCAAAGCCCGATCAAGCTGCTGAGCCAGCAGCAGGTGGCGGCCCTGTTCCTGGGCGAGGCGCTGGAGCTGCCCGGCGGCGGCCGGCCGGCCCTGGGCAGCCAGGGCGGCGAGCTCAAGCATGAGTTTTACCGCTGGGTGCTGGAGAAGGACGCGGCCCAGGTCAAGGCCATCTGGTCGCGCATGACCTTCAGCGGCCGCGGCCGCGCGCCGCGCGAGTTTGCCCAGCCGGCCGCCTTGCGCGCCTGGCTGCTGAGCACGCCCAATGCCCTGGCCTTCATGGACAGCAGCGGCCTGGACCCCTCGCTGAAAATCGTCTACATGCCGCCGGTCGGCCTGCCCTGAGCCACAATCGCGCCCCGCCTGTCTGCACTCCTGCCCGTCCGCCTTCCCCGCCTCCATGCCGCTCGACTACCGCACCGCCTTCGACCTCGCGCCCATGGGCTTGGTGCTGTCGGCGCAGCGCCTGATTCAAGATTGCAACCAGCAGCTGCTGGCCATGTTCCAGGCCAGGCGCGAAGACCTGGTGGGCCAGAGCCTGGAGATCCTCTACCCCAGCGTGGTGGAGTTCGAGCGCACCGGCGAGCGCATCATCGCCAGCCTCGATGCCCAGGGCTGCTACGCCGACGACCGCCTGATGCGCCGCCTCGGCAACGGCCAGCTGTTCTGGTGCCATGTCTCGGGCCGCGCCCTCAAGCCCAGCGACCCGCATGCCGAGGGCATCTGGAGCTTTGTCGACCTCTCGCCGCACCGCCGCCTCAAGGCCGAGCTGACGCCGCGCGAGCGCGAGATTGCCGCCCTGCTGATCGAGGGCCTGACCAGCAAGCTGATCGGCCGCCGCCTGGCCATCAGCCCGCGCACGGTGGACGTTTACCGAGCGCGGCTGATGAAGAAATACGGCGCCGCCTCCACGCCCGATCTGATCCACAAACTGCTGGTGGTCTGAGCCGGCTTCTTTTTCCACATCGCCCCATGAGCCACGCCCCTGTGAACAGCATCTTCGACCCCGAGTTCACCGAGCGCCTGTGCGAGATGTTCGAGCGCCAGATCTGCTTCAACCAGCTGCTGGGCCTGCAGATCGAATCGCTGGCCGCCGATGCCGCCAGCGCCCGCCTGCAGATGCGGCCCGAGCTGATCGGCCATTTCACCCACCAGCGCCTGCATGGCGGCGTCATCAGCGCCACGCTCGATGCCATGGGCGGCCTGGCCGTGATGGCGGCCATTGGCGCCCGGCATCTGGACGAAAGCGCCGAGGCGCGCCTGCAGCGCTTCGGCAAGCTGGGCACCATCGATCTGCGCATCGACTACCTGCGCCCCGGCCATGGGCCCGCCTTCCGCGCCACGGCCCAGGTCTTGCGCCTGGGCAGCCGGGTCGCCTCCACGCGAATGGAGTTCTTCGATGCCGAAGGCCGCCTGATCAGCTGCGGCGCCGGCGCCTACATCGTGTCCTGAGCCGCCTTCGGCCGGGCCGCCTCGCGCCGCGCCAGGCGCAGCAGCAGCAAGGACGCAGCCACGCAGCAGGCCCCGCCCAGGCCCATGATCCAGCGCGTGGACAGCAGGGCCAGGCCGCCGCCAATCACCGCCATCAAGACATTCGACAGGCAGAACACCGTGGACAGCAGGCCCATCACCCGGCCCTGGCCATGGCCGGCAAAGCGCTCGGACATCCAGGCCGGCAGCACCGCGTTGTAAAGCGCCAGCGGCAGACCCAGCCCGACGATGGCCGCCAGTCCCAGCGGCCCGGGCAGCAGCACCAGGCTGCTCAGGCCCAGGGCCGCGCACAGCGCCAGCAAGGCCGCACGCCGCAGCGGCCGCCGGCTGGCCGGCAGGCGGCCCGCCACCACGCTGGCCGTGGTCATGGCCGCACATTGCGCCGCCGTCACCCAGGCGATACCGGCGCTTCCCAGGCCCATGTTCTCCAGCATCCACAAGGGCGCGAACTCATACAGCGCGTTGACGCCCAGGCAGTACATCAGCTGCAGCGCGAACAAGGCCGCCAGCACCGGGTCGGCCCGCAGCAGGCCCAGCACCTGCTGCTCACGCAGCTGGCGCCAGAACCCCGGCTGCGGCGCGTCGCTGGCCAGCGCGGCCGGCCGCCAATCGGGCACCCAGAGCGTCAGCACCAGCAGGCAGGGCAGCATGGCCAGGCCTGCCAGCAAAAAAGGCACGCTCTCGCCCAGCGGCAGGGTCAGGCCGCCCACCAGCGGGCCCAGCAGCCAACCCATGTAGAGGCAGGCATTGAGCCAGGCAAAGGCCTGGGTGCGGTCGATCTGCTCATGCATATCGGCCAGCAGGGCGCGCGCCACGGCCACATTGCCTTCGGTCAGGCCGGTGATGAAGCGCGCCAGCACGAAGAGCAGGTACCAGCGCTGGCCGAGGGCAAACGCCGTGAGCCCGTAGCTGAGCAATGTCGCGGTGATGGTGACGGCCAGCACACGGCGCCGGCCATGGCGATCGGACAGCGGGCCGATGAAGAGATTGCCGATCAGGATGCCGAGCGGATTGGCCGCCAGCGCCAGCCCCATCAGCAGGCGCGGGTCCAGGCCGGCGAAATGGGTGAAATCATCGACCGGCCCGCCGACAAAGATCGGCGCCAGGATGGGATAGGGCAAGGC
>JAIXSD010000742.1 GCA_027484885.1 Rubrivivax sp. | reverse complement strand
CGGCCGCTCGTAGACCTCGGTCGGCGCACCAATCTGCTGGATCACGCCGCCCTTCATCACCACGATGCGGCTGGCCAGGGTCATGGCCTCCACCTGGTCGTGGGTGACGTAAATCATGGTCGAGCCCAGCTTCTTGTGCAGCAGCTTGAGCTCGCGGCGCAACTCGGCACGCAGCTTGGCGTCGAGGTTGGACAGGGGCTCGTCAAACAGCAGCACCGCTGCCTCGCGCACCAGGGCGCGGCCGATGGCCACACGCTGGCGCTGGCCGCCGGAGAGCTGGCCCGGCTTGCGCTGCAGCATGGGCTCCAGCTGCAGCATGGCCGCCACGCGTTGCACCCGGCGCTGCAGCTCGTCCTTGGGGCAGCCGGCCACGCGCAGGCCGAAGGACATGTTCTTCTCCACCGTCATGGTCGGGTAGAGGGCGTAGGACTGGAAGACCATGCCGATGCCGCGCTCGCTGGGGTCGGCAAAGGTCATGTCCTGACCGCCGATCTCCACGGTGCCTTCGGCGATGCTCTCGAACTCGGTCAGGCCGGCAATGCTGTGCAGCAAGGTGGACTTGCCGCAGCCCGAGGGGCCCAGCAAGACCAGGAACTCGCCTTCCACAATCTCCAGATTCAGGCCCTTGATGACCTCGTGGCCGTCAAAACGGATGCACAGATCGCGGATGCTGACGCCGCTCTTGGGAGCGGGACTCGTCGTCGTGTTCATATGTGTTCTCAATCAACCCTTGACCGCACCGGCCGCAATGCCGCGAACGAACCAGCGTCCGGAGACGAAATAGACCAGCAGGGGCACCATGGAGGTGAGGATGGTGGCCGCCATATTGACGTTGTAGAGCCGCTCGCCCGTGGTGGTGTTGATGACGTTGTTCAGCTGCACCGTCATCGGCAGATGCTCGCGACCGGCGAAGACCAGGCCGAGGATGTAGTCGTTCCAGACCCCGGTCACCTGCATGATGGCCGCCACCACGATGATGGGTGTGGACATGGGCAGCATCAGCTGCACAAAGATGCGCCAGAAACCGCCGCCATCGATGCGCGCCGCCTTGAAAAGCTCGGGCGGGATGGCGCTGTAGTAGTTGCGGAACAGCAGCGTCATCACCGGCATGCTGAAGATCAGGTGCACCGCCACAATGCCCGGCAGCGAGCTGTAGAGGCCCACCGCCGCCATCACCTTGACCAGCGGGTAAATCATCACCTGCACGGGAATGAAGGCGCCCAGCATCAGGATGCCGAAGAGCAGATTGGCGCCACGTGGCCGCCAGAAACTCAGCGCATAACCGTTGAGTGCGCCGATGAGCACCGGCAGGATGGTGCTGGGCACGACGATGGCGACCGAGTTCCAGAAGCCCGCGCTGATGCCTTCGCAAGACACCCCCGTGCAGACCTCGCTCCAGGCCGCCCGCCAGGGATCCAGCGTCGCATTCATGGGCCACGCGAAGAGCTGGCCCAGGCGGATCTCCTCCATGGTCTTGAAGGAGGTGACCAGCATGATGTAGAGCGGCGCCAGGAAGAACAGGGCCGCCGTCACCAAAAAGGCATAGATGCCCCAGCGGGCTGGCTTGAAGCGCCCGCGCGCCTGGGCGCGGCGCGCGGCTTGAGTTTTCATCATGACAGCAGAGTGGCTCATGCGCCCTTCCCCTTCGCAGCCTTGCGGCTGCGGGCGTAGAAAAACGGCGCCACCAGGGCCAGCACCGTCAGCAGCAGCACGATGGCGCCGGCTGAGGCCAGGGCCACATTGGCGCGGCCAAAGAGGTGGTCCATGATGAATTTGGCTGGCACATCGCTGGCCGTGCCGGGGCCGCCCTGGGTCATGGCCGCCACGGCATCGAAGACCTTGACCGCCGCGGTGAAGAGCAGCACGAAGACGGTGGCGAAGGAAGCGCCGAGCATGGGCAGCACGATGGACAAGTACACGCGCCAGGGCTTGATGCCGTCGATGCGCGCGGCCTTCCAGATGTCCTCATCGATGCCGCGCAAGCCGGCCAGCAGCAGCGCCATCACCAGGCCCGAGGCCTGCCAGACCGAGGCGATCACCACGGTGTAGATCACCATGTCCTGGTCGATGATCCAGTCGAAGGTGAAGCTTTCGAAGCCCATCTGCCGCACCGCCTGCTGGATGCCATCCGTGGGATTGAGCACCCATTGCCAGACCAGGCCGGTCGCAACAAAAGACATGGCGTAGGGATAGAGAAAGACGGTGCGCAAGAGGCCCTCGCCGCGCACCTTCTGGTCGATGAACACGGCCAGCAAGAAGCCGATCACCATGCAGGCACCAATGAAGAGCACGCCGTAGACCGCCAGGTTCTCCAGCGAGAGCAGCCAGCGCTCATTGCCGAACAGGCGCTCGAACTGGGAGAGGCCAACGAAGTCGTCCTTGGGGAACGTGCGCGAGCTGCTCAGGGACACACGCAGGGTCCAGAGCACCGCGCCCAGGTATCCCAGCAGCACCGTCAGCGCCATGGGCAGCAGGGCAGCCCAGGGCGTGAGACCGCGGAGCGGAGAGGAGCGATTCGAAGAGCGATTCTTGCGAGACATCAGCGCCGGGGCCCTCAGTTGTTGTTGAGGGCGGCGATCAGGTCTTTTTGCACCTTTTCGACCGGGATGTTGCGGTTCCAGTAGGCGGTGACGATGTCCTGCATGGCACCGTTCTGATCCGGCGTCAGGTAGACCTCGCCATTACCCAGGTGGCGCGACTTGTCCTTCATGATGGCCACGCCCTGCTGGCCGCAGATGTCCAGCTGGCTGGCATCGACATCGCTGCGTGCCGGGATGGAGCCCTTCTTGATGCTGAAGGCAATCTGCGTGGCCGGTGTGGTGGCCACGGTGGCCAGCAGCTTCTGCGCCTTGATGGCCTCGGGCTGATTGGTCTTGGGGAAGACCAAGACATCGCCCTGGATGATGTAGGGCGAGTTGGGGCCGAAGCCGGCGATGCAGCCGTAGTCGCGCCCGGCTTCCTTCTTGGCCAGGGCGAACTCGCCCTTGGCCCAGTCGCCCATGAACTGCACACCGGCCTTGCCATTGATCAGCAAGGCGGTGGCGTCGTTCCAGTTGCGGCCAGGCGAGCCCTTGTCCACATAGCTCTGCAGGCGCTTGAAGCTCAGCAGCACATTCTTGAACTCGGGCGACATGATGGCCTTGGGGTCGCGGTCGCGCATGACCTTGAGGTAGAGCTCACGGCCGCCCACATTGCTGAGCACGGCCGCAAACACCGTGTTGTCCTGCCAGGGCTGGCCACCATGGGCCAGGCCGATCAGGCCGGCGGCCTTGAGCTTGTCGAGCGCCGCGAACAGCTCGTCCATGGTCTTGGGCTCGGCCGTGATGCCAGCCTTCTTGAAAGCGGCTTTGGAGGTCCAGATCCAGGCGGGCATGTGGATGTTGACCGGCGCGGCGTAGAAGTGGCCCTTGACCTTGATGACCTTGAGCACGGTCTCGGGCAGCACCTGCTCCCATTTGCCAGCAGCCGCTGCTTCATCGACGTGATTCAAGAGCCCCTGGTCCACCACATCGAGGAACTGCTTGGAGGTGTTGAACTGGGCTGCGGTCGGCGGGTTGCCACCAACGATGCGGTTGATGGCCACCGAGCGCGCCTGCTCACCCAGGGCCACGGCCGTGTCCTTCCAGGCGCCGCCCGCGGCGTTGTAGGCATCGGCCAGGGCCTTGACGGCGGCCGATTCGCCGCCCGAGGTCCACCAGTGGATGACTTCGGCTTTCAGCGGAGCGGCAGCGGGCGTGGCAGCCGGCTTGGTCTGGGCCTGGGCCGCCACCACTGCGGCGCTGGCTGCCAGCACCAGGGCGTGCTTGGCCCATCTTGAGTTCGCGTGTTTCATCGCTCCGCATCTCCAGGCTGCAGGAACTGGGCGTACCACTGGCCGCTGGCCTTCAAGGTACGTTGCTGGGTTTCAAAGTCGACATAGGCCAGGCCGAAGCGGCGCAGATAGCCCTCGGCCCACTCGAAGTTGTCGAGCAAGCTCCAGGCGAAATAGCCCTTTAGCGGCACGCCGGCCGCCATGGCGCGCTGGGCGGCGGCCAGGTGGCGCTGCAGATAGCTGCGACGCTGCACATCCTCGACAAGGCCATCGGGCAGCAGCTCGTCCTCAAAGGTCGAGCCGTTCTCGGTCAAGTAGACGCATTTGGGAGCGTAGTCGCGCTGGATGCGGGTCAGCAAGGTGACCATGCCTTCCGGGTCCACCTCCCAGCCGAAGGCGGTGCGCTCCACGCCGGGCGTCTCGACCACGCGGGTGGCAATGGGTGCCACGCCGGGGGCGTTCTCGATCCGCTCGGGGAAGTAGTAATTGACGCCCAGAAAGTCGGTGGGTGTGGCGATCTCGCGCAGGTCATTGCTGAGCAGCTGTGGCGCATCCGAACCCAGCAAGGCCAGCACATCCTCGGGGTAGCCGCGGCCATGCAGCGGGTCCAGGAACCAGCGGTTGCGCAGGCCATCGTGGCGGATGGCGGCGGCGGCATCCTCGGCGCTGTCACTGGCCGGCGAGATCGGGTGCAGGCTCAAGGTGATGCCGACCTGCGCGCCGGGCACCATGCGCTTGATCAGCGGCACGGCGCGGCCATGCGAGAGCAGCAGGTGGTGGCAGACCAGCAAGGCGGTCTTGTGGTCCTTCAAGCCCGGTGCATGGTTGCCCTCGAAGTTGCCGAGGAAGGCGGTGCAATACGGTTCGTTGTGGGTGATCCAGTGCTTGACGCGGTCACCCAGGCGGCGCGTCACCAGCTCCGTGTACTCAAGAAAGGCATCAACCGTGGCCCGGTTGGCCCAACCGCCCTGCTCTTGCAGGGCCTGCGGCAGGTCCCAGTGGTAGAGCGTGGCCCAGGGTTGCAGGCCGCGCTCCAGCATGCCGTCGACCAGGCGGGAGTAGAAATCCAAACCCTTTTCATTGACGGCACCGCGGCCCTGCGGCAGCAGGCGCGGCCACGCGATGGAGAAGCGGTAGGCGTTGACGCCCAATCCTCGGGCCATGTCCAGGTCTTCGGGCCAGCGGTGGTAGTGGTCACAGGCCACGGCGCCACTGCTGCCGTCGCGGATGCGGCCGGGCTCGCTGCAGAAACGGTCCCAGATGGATTCGCCGCGGCCGTCTTCTCGCGCGGCGCCTTCGATCTGGTAGGAGGAGGTGGAACAGCCCCAGCGGAAATCGCTGGGAAAGTCGCGGCGCAGAACGCTGGCGCCGCTGTGGCTGGGGTCGGTCTTGAAATTCATGGTCAGGGAGCGGGAGAAACTTGGGTGCAGCTCAGTGCATCGGGCTCTTGGGCCGCGCCGGCACGGACGCGGATGTTGGCGAAGGCGGCGGCAAACGGGGCGTCGGCCGTGAGGCTGAAGGGCGAGCCGATGCGGCTCAGATCCGCGCCTTGGGCGGCGAAGCAGGCGAGCGGGATCTTCAGGCTGTGACGCTGCCCAGCAGGCAAAGCGCTGATCACGCGCTGCAGATCCAGCGTGCCACCGCAGCCCGGGCCGCATTCCATACGCAGGCGCACGGGGCGCTGCGGTGCCTGCTCCGGCAGCAGGTCAAACACCAGGGCGGGCGCGGGGTAGACGGTCAGATCCGCCTGCTGGTTGGAGCCGATGTGGAATGTGGCCGGGCCCATCCAGACCAGGCGCTTGGCATCCTGCTGGGTGTTGATCTGGGTGGTCGAGACCCGGATGGCGGGCTGCTCAGCCGGAGCCTCCAGAACGGCATTGAGGTCAGAGCCCAGGCCGCGGTTGGGCCAGGCGCCGCTGGGGCTGCCCACATGCATCTGGTAGGGGCCCTGGCCCGTCTGACGGAAGATCAGCAGTTCTTTGGAGACATCGCAACCGCCGCTGCGCTCGGTGACGGGCAGCTGGCGCACGGTGCCCGGCTTGGCATAGCTCAAACCATAGCCCGGCTTGAACAGGGGCTGGCTCTTGGCGCTGACGCAAGGCGCCGAGGGCCAGGCAAAAGGCAGCTTGGCGCGGAAATCATGGGCCAGCTGGCCGGCCGCGTTCTTGAACAGCAGATCGGCCACGCCCGCACCCTCGCTGCCCGGCAGCCAGGCGGCGACGAAAGCGTCGGACAGATTCAGCAAGTCGTTCGTGTAGACCGTACGGCCGCTCAGGAACACGCTGATCACCGGCACGCCGCGGCCGCTGACGGCGCGCAGCACGGCCAGGTCTTCCGGGTAGCGGCGGCTGTGCTGCAAGGTGCTGGAGGGCGAGATGTCGCCCACGCCCTCGGCGTAAGGCGTCTCGCCGATGACGGCGATCACGGCATCGAACTGACGCGGGTCCACACCGCGGCCATCGGCGCTGAAGCT
>JAIXSD010000719.1 GCA_027484885.1 Rubrivivax sp. | reverse complement strand
TCGCTGCACCACGGCGGCGGCGTGGGCATGGGCTTCAGCCAGCACAGCGGCGTGGTCATCGTGGCCGACGGCACGGATGCCGCCGCCCAGCGCCTCTCGCGCGTGCTCTACAACGACCCGGGCACCGGCGTGATGCGCCATGCCGATGCCGGCTACGAGATCGCCAAGACCACGGCGCGGGAACGCGGCCTGAACATGCCCATGCTGGACCAGCAATAAACCTTTGAAAAAAGAGCGATCCATGAACATCGAAATCACCCCAGGCCATCTCACGCTGGAGCAGCTGCGCCAGATTCGCAGCGGCGGCGTGACGCTGAGCCTGCACGCCAGCGCCGACGCCATCATCCGCCGCAGCGCTGCCGTGGTGCAGGCCGCAGCGGCCGGCGACGCGCCCGTCTACGGCGTCAACACCGGCTTCGGCAAACTGGCCTCCAAGCGCATCAGCAAGGAAGAGCTGGCCACGCTGCAGTTCAACCTGATCCGCTCGCACTGCGTGGGCGTCGGCGCGCCGCTGCAGCCCGAAGTCGTGCGCCTGATGCTGGCCACCAAGGCCGCCTCGCTGGCCCGCGGCCACTCGGGCGTGCGCCCGGAGGTGGTGCAAAGCCTGCTCGACGTCTTCAATGCCGGCCTCATCCCTTATGTGCCGGCGCAAGGCTCGGTCGGCGCCTCGGGCGATCTGGCCCCGCTCTCGCACATGACCCTGGCCCTGCTGGGCGAAGGCGAGATGCTGGTCGATGGCAAGCGCGTCCCCGCCCTGCCCGAGCTGCAAAAGCACGGCATCGCCCCGCTGGTGCTGCAAGCCAAGGAAGGCCTGGCCCTGATCAACGGCACGCAGACCAGCACCGCCCTGGCGCTGGAAGGCCTGATCCGTTTTGAGCAGGTGTACGCCTCGGCCCTCGTCTCGGGCGCGCTGAGCCTGGACGCCGCTCGCGGCAGCGACGGCCCGTTTGACCCGCGCATCCATGAGGTGCGCGGCCAGCCCGGCCAGATCGAAGCCGCCCGCGCCTACCGCCAGATCCTGGCCGGTAGCGCCATCCGCGAGTCGCACAAGGAAGGCGACGAGCGCGTGCAAGACCCGTATTGCTTGCGCTGCCAGCCGCAGGTCATGGGCGCATGCCTGGACCAGGCGCGTTATGTCCGTGATGTGCTGATCCGCGAAGCCAATGCCGTGACCGACAACCCATTGGTGTTCGCGGCCGACGACGGCAGCAGCGCCATGGTCTCGGGCGGTAATTTCCACGCCGAACCGGTGGCCCTGGCCGCTGACGCGCTGGCCTGCGCGATTGCCGAAGTCGGCGCCATCGCCGAGCGCCGCATCGCCATGCTGATCGACGCCAGCGTCTCGCGCCTGCCGCCCTTCCTGACCGAGAACGCCGGCCTGAACTCGGGCTTCATGATCGCCCACGTCACCGCCGCCGCCCTGGCCAGCGAGAACAAGAGCCTGGCCCACCCAGCCAGCGTGGACAGCCTGCCCACCAGCGCCAACCAGGAAGACCATGTCTCCATGGCCACCTTCGGTGCGCGTCGTCTGGGCAATATGCTGGACAACACCGCCCACATCATCGGCATCGAGCTGCTGGCCGCCGCCCAGGGCATCGAGTTCCTGCGCCCGCTGAAGAGCTCGGCCGCGCTGGAAGAAGTGCATGCCCTGGTGCGCAAGACCAGCCCGGCCATGCCCACCGACCATTACCTGGCGCCCAGCATCGAAGCCGCCACCGCCCTGGTGGCCTCGGGCCAGCTGGCCGCCCTGGTGGAGCGCGAAGGCAGCATCGTCGTGCTGCCCTGATCGGGCTTCCAGAACAGCAAAGCCGGCCTGAGGCCGGCTTTGCTCTTTCATGGGCGGCAGGGTGGGCCGCCCCAAGCGCGCCTCACCAACACGGAACCGGGGCTTACAAGCCCAGATCCAGCGCCCGCGAGGCCCCTTCCAGCGCCGGCGACACCGCCGCGTCGATGACATGGCAGGGAATCGGCGCGAGGAAGCCGGACAAACGGCCCTTGCCCTCGAAGCGGCTGCGGAAGGTGGAGCTGCGCAGCTCTTTCAGCAAGCGCGGCGCGATGCCTCCGCCGATGTAGACGCCGCCGCGGGCGCCCAGGGTCAGGGTGACGTTGCCGGCCATGCTGCCCAGGAAACCGCAGAACAGGGCGATGGCCTGGGCGGCCGTGGCGTCGCCCGCCTCGGAGCGGCTGAGCACCTCGGCGGGCTCCAGGCTGAGGACCGGCTGGCCGTTCAGCTCGGCGCAGGCTTGATACAGATTGACCAAACCCGGGCCCGAGAGCGCGCGTTCGGCCGAGACATGGCCGAAGCGGCGGCGCAGGCGGGCGATCACGGCATCTTCGAAATCATCGAGCCCGGCCAGGGTGGCATGGCCGCCCTCGCCCGACACCGGCCACCAGCCGCCGCCGGGCAGCGGCATCAGGCCGGCCACACCGAGGCCGGTGCCGGCGCCGATCACGGCCAGCGGCGCGCCGGCCACGGCCTCACCGGGGCCCAGCGCATGCAGCTGCGCCGCTTGCAGATCGGGGATGCCCAGGGCCAGGGCGGCAAAGTCATTGATTACCGTCAGGCGCTTGAGCCCCAGCTCGCGCTGCAGGCCGCTGATCGAAAACGACCAGGCGCCATTGGTCATTCGCACCTCATCGCCGCTGATCGGATAGGCGATGCCGATGGCCAGAGCTTGCGGGCGCGGCAGCGCATGGCTGTGCAGATAGGCCTCAACAGCGGCAGCCAGGGACACATGCTCGGCCCCGCGGTAATTGGCGCAGGCGCGCAGCGGGGCGCCGGGTGCATCGACCCAGGCAAAGCGGGCATTGGTGCCGCCGATATCGGCCAGCAGGCGGGGGAAGGTGTCCGGGCTCGGAACAGGAGTCAACATGGCAGGTGCTCAGTCAGCAAAAGGAAACAGCGCGACGCTCAAGCGGCAGCGCGATAAGGCGCGCACAGGCGCTCGACATAGGCTTGATGGGGCGGCAGGCCGGCCAGCTGGCGGCTGACCTGGCTGCGGATGTTGTTGAGGAAGTGCGAAAGCTCGGCATCACCCATCAGATCGGCCACCGGGTGGTGATGCTGGGGCGTGATGCCCTGGCCCATCATGACCTGGATCCAGGAGTTCTCGGCAAACAACTCGTCCAGCGGGCGGAACACGCGCGCCGTCTCGCGGAACAGCTCGATGCGGTGGCGCAGGGTCTCGGGCACGGCCATGCTGCGCACATGGCGCCACAAGGCCGAATCGTCTCGCTCGGTCACGTGGTAGTGCAGGATGATGAAGTCGCGGATGTGCTGCAGGTCTTGGGTGGTTTGCTGGTTGAACTCGCGCACATCGACCTCGCGGATACCTCCGGCGGGGAACAGGCGCATCAGCCGGATGGCGGCGCGCTGCACCAGATGGATGCTGGTGGACTCCAACGGTTCGATGAAGCCGCTGGCCAGGCCCATGGCCACGCAGTTGCGGTGCCAGACTTCGTGGCGCTGGCCCGGCTGGAAGCGCAAGAGGCGCGGCTCGGTGATCAGTTCGCCCTCGACATGGCGGCGCAGCATGTCGGGCGCATCAGCGTCCGAGAGCTCGCGGCTGCTGTAGACCAGGCCGTTGCCCACGCGGTGCTGCAAGGGGATGCGCCACTGCCAGCCAAAGGGGTGCGCGATCGAGCGGGTGTAGGGCGGCGCCTCGCGCACCGATGCGGTCTGCACCGCCACCGCGCGGTCGCAGGGCAGCCAGTGGCTCCAGTCCTCATAGCCCACGCCCAGGGTCTGGCCCAGCAGCAAGGCACGGAAGCCGGTGCAGTCAACGAAGAGATCGCCCTCGATGCGGCTGCCGTCTTCCATCTGCAGGGCCGTCAAATCGCCCGCGCCTGGCTGCTCGCGCAGCACGGCGGCGATCTTGCCCTCGATGCGGCGCACGCCATGGGCCTCGGCCAGGCCGCGCAGGAAGCGGGCATAGCGCGTGGCATCCAGGTGGTAGGCGTAGTTCATGCCGTGGTTCGGCAGGTGGGCGAAGCGCTGCTCTTCGGCGGCGCGCAGCTCCAGGCAGTAGTCGCCGTAGGGTGCCGCCAGACCGCGCTCGCGGCCCTTGAGCCAGAAATGCTGGAAGCCGGCGCTCCAGTGGTCTTTGCCGGTCAGGCCGAAGGAGTGGATGTAGTCCTCACCCGGCGCCTTCCAGCCCTCGAACTTGATGCCGAGCTTGAAGGTCGCCTGGGTGGCGGCCATGAACTCCGCCTCGTTCAGGCCCAGCAGCTCATGGTAGGTGTGCAGGGCCGGGATGGTGGCCTCGCCGACCCCCACGGTGCCGATCTCTTCAGACTCGACCAGGCGGATGTCCAGCAGCTTGCCCATCAACTTGCCCATCAGGGCGGCCACCATCCAGCCGGCGGTTCCGCCACCGGCGATGACGACGCGGCGCACCGGGCGGGCGCCGTCGGAATACAGGGTTTGGACACTCATGGTGGGCCCCTAGCGATTGAGTTTCTTGAGCAGCCAGGCGCGCATGCGGCGCATGCCCGGCTCGGTGAAGGGCGCCAGCAGGCCGCGTGCCGACGCCGGGATGTGAGCGGCCGTCTGCGTATCGGCCTCGAAGACGTAATGATCGAACAAGGCCCGCCAGGCCGTACGCTCGGCCGGCGGCAGATCGCGCACCGTGGCCAGGGC
>JAIXSD010000047.1 GCA_027484885.1 Rubrivivax sp. | reverse complement strand
GTCCGTGACATGCTGGAAATCCGCAACAAGATGAAGGCCAAGGAAGCGGCCGGCGGCAAGAAGACCTTGCTGCTGGGCCCCAACTGCCCCGGCCTGATCACGCCCGATGAAATCAAGATCGGCATCATGCCCGGCCACATCCACCGCAAGGGCCGCATCGGCGTGGTCTCGCGCTCGGGCACGCTGACGTACGAA
This sequence comes from Rubrivivax sp., assembly GCA_027484885.1. GTDB lineage: Bacteria > Pseudomonadota > Gammaproteobacteria > Burkholderiales > Burkholderiaceae_C > Paucibacter_A. The sequence goes on along the minus strand of JAIXSD010000047.1, from coordinate 5,324 downwards.
GCCGTGGCACAGCTGACCGAAATCGGCCTGGGTCAATCCAGCGCCGTCGGTATCGGTGGCGACCCGATCAACGGCCTGAAGCACATCGATGTGATGAAGGCTTTCAACGACGACCCGGACACCGACGCCGTCATCATGATCGGTGAAATCGGCGGCCCCGATGAAGCCGAAGCCGCTCGCTGGTGCAAGCTGAACATGAAGAAGCCGGTGGTCGGCTTCATCGCTGGCGTGACCGCCCCTCCGGGCAAGCGCATGGGCCATGCAGGCGCACTGATCGCCGGCGGTGCCGACACGGCCGATGCCAAGCTCGCCATCATGGAAGAGTGCGGTTTCACCGTGACCCGCAACCCGTCGGAAATGGGCAAGCTGCTCAAGGGCCTGCTCTGATTCGCTGAGAGCTGGCCACGGCGGCCGGCCGGTGCCGAATGCGTAATTTCACGCATCGCGCCGGCCTCGCCTGGCACCAGACTGCACGCTCCGCCGTGCAGCCACGCAAAAAGGGGCAGCAGCCCCTTTTTTCATGTCTGCGTGCTTTGAACCATGCCTTCGCTATAGTGGGGCGCGACGCCAAGATCTGGCGTGCGCCCCCGGCAGGCAGCAACTGTTGAAACGAGTATGGACACCTTGACGAGTCCCGAATTCTGGTTGGCCGTGGGCCAGATCATCATGATCGACATCCTGCTGGGTGGCGACAACGCGGTGGTCATCGCCCTGGCCTGCCGCAAGCTGCCCGATGCGCAGCGCACCAAGGGCATCATCTGGGGCACGGCCGGCGCCATCGTGCTGCGCGTGGTGCTGATCTTCTTTGCCCTGACTTTGCTGCAGGTGCCGTATCTGAAGATCGTCGGCGCCGCCTTGCTGCTGTGGATCGGCATCAAGCTGCTGGTACCGGAAGATGAAGACGAGCATGGCAACATCCAGGCCAGCGACAAGCTCTGGGCCGCTGTCAAGACAGTGATCGTGGCGGACTTCGTCATGAGCCTGGACAACGTGATCGCCATCGCCGGTGCGGCGCAAAGCAGCGGTGGCGACCACCAGATGCCGCTGGTGATTTTTGGCCTGTTGGTGTCCATCCCCATCATCGTCTGGGGCAGCCAGCTGGTGATCAAGCTGATGGATCGCTTCCCGGCCGTCATCACCCTGGGCGCCATGCTGCTGGGCTGGATCGCCGGCACCATGGCCGTGGGTGACCCGGCCCTGAGCAGTTGGGTGCCGACCGTCCCTGGCGCCAAGGAAGGCAGCAGCCAGGTGGTGCCGGCTCTGCACTACGGTGCCGGCGTGGCGGGTGCGCTGCTGGTCTTGGTGCTGGGCCGCTGGATGGCCGCCCGGCAGAAGCCGGCCGAGGCCTGAGCGCCCGCTGCGCACCAGAACAAGGGCGAACGGGCATGGCAGGTTTCTGGAAACGGTGGCTGGGCAAGCCCGATGCGGTGGACGGCGATGCGTCCACCGTGCCCGAGGCCTACCCCACACTCAGCCCTACCGGCCCAGGCCTGCAAGCCTATGAACTGCAGCGTGAGTTGGGGCGCGGCGCCATGGCCGTGGTGCATCTGGCGCGCGAGCGCGCCAGTGGCCAGATGGTGGCCATCAAGCGCCTGGCTCTGCAGCGCGAGTTCGCCGCTGAAGATTTGATCGATGTGCGCCAGCGCTTCATGCGCGAGGCGCGCGCTGCCGGTCATCTGCAGCATCCTGACATCCTGCACGTGCTCGACGCCGGCGAGGCCGGCGCCGATGCCTGGATCGCGATGGAGTATGTGCAAGGCAAAGACCTCAGCCACTTCACCCGGCCCGGTCAGCTCCTGCCCGTGCGTGAGGTGCTGCGCCTGGCGCGGCGCCTGGCGCTGGCCCTCGATTACGCGCATGGCCAAGGCGTTGTGCACCGCGACATCAAGCCCGCCAACGTGATGCTGGATCGCGAGCACGATGTGCTCAAGATCATGGATTTCGGCATCGCCCGCATTGCCGACGGCAGCCGCACCCGCACCGGCCTGGTTCTGGGCACACCCTCCTTCATGTCGCCCGAGCAACTGGCCGGGCTCAAGGTGGACGGCCGCAGCGATCTCTACTCGCTGGGCGTCATGGTCTACCAGCTGCTGACCGGCCACCTGCCGCATCAGTCGGATTCCATGGCCAAGCTGATGTACCAGATCGCCAACGAGCCGCCGCCCGATGTGCGCCACCATCGCCCCGGCCTGCCCGAGTCGCTTGCGCTGGTGCTGGCCCTGTCGCTGGAGAAGCGGCCCGAGCTGCGCTACGCCAGCGGCGCGCAGATGGCCCAGGATCTGGACGCCGTGCTGCAGCAACTGCCGGCCGCCGCGCCCGCGGCAGAGGCCGTTTCCGGGACGGAGGCCCAAGCGCCGCTGACGACGAAGCCCGAGTCGGGGACTGTCGACGCTTTTGCACAAACAGTCCGCTTGAATAAGGCGGAAGCAGGGCAAAATCCCCCCGCATCGCAACCAGACACAAAGCCATGACCCTGGAGTTCTTCAGCGCCACCGATGTCGGCCGCGCCCGCGACAACAACGAGGATTCGGTTGCTCTGGATGAATCCGTGGGTCTGGCGGTGCTGGCCGATGGCATGGGGGGTTACAACGCCGGTGAAGTGGCGAGTCAGATGCTGACCGGCTTCATCCGCGCCGAGCTGGGCCGGTGGCTGAAAGAGGCCGGCGCCACGGCCAGCGTGGGCGACGTGCGCCGCGCCATGGACATCTGCGTGGACAACGCCAACCGCGCCATCTTCAACGCCGCCAATACCAACCCGCGTTATGCCGGCATGGGCACGACCCTGGTGCTGGGCGTGTTCCGGCCCGAGGGTTTGCTGCTGGGGCATGTCGGTGATTCACGCGCCTACCGCCTGCGCGGCGGGCAGCTGACCCAGATCAGCCGCGACCATTCCCTCTTGCAAGAGCAACTCGACGCCGGTCTGCTGACGCCGGAAGAGGCGGTCTTCTCCAGCAACAAGAACCTGGTCACCCGCGCGGTCGGTGTGGAAGACGCGGTCATGCTGGAGTTGCACCAGCACGAGGTTCAACCTGGGGATCTCTACCTGTTCTGCTCGGACGGTCTGTCCGATATGCTGGACGATGACGCCCTGCGCCAGTTGTTGATAAACCACCCTTCCTTGTCTGAAGCAGCCCAAGCCTTGATAGATGGGGCCAATGACATGGGCGGCCGGGATAATATCGCGCTGGTGCTGGTTCGCGCCGAGGGCCGCGTGCGGTCGGAAGGGCGGGCCTGGTGGCCGTTTGGCAAGCGCTGATGGGCTGGTTTTCGGCCGTGAGGCCTGTCGTGACCGGTCGCCGACTCGGGCATCGTCTCTAGCAGTCACAACTCTTGCGGCGCACAGAGGGCTGCCGCCAACACAAGTAAGAAGACAACAGGATCGAGGTCAAAGCATGGGCAAGCTGGTGGTGTCGCTCGACGGCGTGGTGATCAAGGACGTGCAGATCACAAAAGACAAGACCACGCTCGGGCGCCGGCCCTACAACGATATCGTGATCGACAACCTGGCGGTCAGCGGCGAGCATGCCGTGCTGCAGATGGTGGGCGCCGATGTCTTCATCGAAGACCTCAACTCCACCAACGGCACCTACATCAACGGCAAGGCGATCAAGAAGCAGCTGCTGGCCAACAACGACATCGTCGAGATCGGCAAGTACAAGATCAAGTTCCTGGTCGAGGACAGCGGCGATTACGAAAAGACCATGATCCTCAAGCCCGGCTCGGGCGCGCCCAGCGGTTTCGGTCTGCCCTCGTCCTTCGGCTCCCTGCCCTCGGCCTCGGCCGCTGCGCCGGCCACCATCCGTGTGCTCACCGGTGCCGCGGCTGGCCGTGAAGTCAGCCTGACCAAGGTCGTCACCACCGTCGGCAAACCCGGCGTGCAGGTGGCCTCCATCACCAAGCGCCCCAGTGGCTATGTGTTCGCCCACGTCGAAGGTGCCGCACGGCCCAATGTCAACGGCGTGCCGCTGACCAGCGAGTCGGTCGCCCTCAAGAGCGGTGATGTGATCGAGCTGGCCGGCACCCAGATGCAGTTCGTCCAGGGCTGATGGACGCGGCCGACCTCGGCCGCATCAGCACCTTCAGGCTGCACAACAGCCTCAAAACAGGCTTCAAACGCGGCGAATTGGCGCCAAGCTGGGATTAACCCTGCTGTTGTGCGCGCCTTTGTGCGCTGTGCGCCGTGCACAATCTGTCACACAGGCAGTCGCATGGGTATGGCACCGCTGCCTGGCCGACACAGTTGATTTGAAGACACAGCGTCTGCGCCGGCCCCTCAGGCCCGCGCCACGCTCGCGCATGGGGTGCCGCCCTTGCTTTCGAAAGGCCGCTGTGAGTTTCGATTCGTCATCCGCTGCCGACACGTCGATGGCCCAGCGCACCCCTTCAGGTGCTTCGCTGCGTCGTCGCACCGTTTGGGTGGTGTTGCTGCTGAGCCTGTTTCTGGTCGGCGTGACGGATGCCATCCATCTGCGCCATCAGGCCCAAGCGCACGCTGCTGCGTTTGAAGCCGAACTGTTGGCCCTGCCCAAGGTCTACGGTCAGGCGCTGGCCAGCAGCATGGCGGATCTTGCGGCCGGCGAGCGCCCAGGCGGCAGCACCCAGGTCTTGATCGACAAGCTCAAAGCCCGGCCCGGCGTCCTGTCGGTCGAGTTGAAAACGCCCGAGGGCGCCGTGCTCGCCCGTGGCGACACCCGCCTGCGTGGCCAGGCCGATGTGCGGCAGATCGATTTCGAACTCGGCCCACCGGCCTCGGGTGGCGCCTTGGTCCAGGTGCTGGCCCAGGAAGAAGCGGCGCAGCGCGCCTTCATGCGCGAAGCGCTGCCGGCTTTGCTCTTGCGCGACCTGGCCCTGGTTTTGCTGCTGAGCTTGAGCCTGATGCTGGTGCTGGACCGCATGATGCTGCGCCCCTTGCGTCGCCTGGCCGATCGTGCGGATGAGCTCGATCCCCTCGACGCCCCCCAGGCCCTGAGCCATGCGGCGCTGGCCGAGCAGCCGGCCGAGCTGGCGCGGGTGTCGCGCTCGCTGGCGCGGGTGCAGCAGGGCTTGTGGTTGCAGTGGCAGGATGAAAGCCAGCGTGTGCAGCAGTTGCAGCAGCAGGTCCAGGCACAGGCCCAGCAGTTGCAGGCCGCCCAGCAGGCGCTGGAGCAAAAGAACCGCGAGCTGGGCAGCTTGAGCCGCTCGGACGCCTTGACCGGCCTGGCCAACCGGCGCGAGTTCGATGAGGCCTTGCGGCGTGAGTTCAAACGCGCCCAGCGGCAGCGCGGCCAGCTGGCGCTGGCGGTGCTCGACCTCGACCATTTCAAGAGCTACAACGAGCGCTACGG
>JAIXSD010000439.1 GCA_027484885.1 Rubrivivax sp. | reverse complement strand
GTGTGGCCGTTGCCGTTGGCGCGCGAGATCTGGTCGTTGGCAAAGGCGATCTGCTTGCTCAGCTCATTGACCACATCGACATTGGCCTTGAGGTCGCTGACCACGCCCGATTGCAGCTCCACCAGCTGCTGGCCGGCGCTGGAAAAGCGCGCCGCCACCTCGGTGGCGCGGCCCATCACCACCTGGCGGGCGGAGGGGTCGGAGGGCCGGCTGCTCACGTCCACCATGGCGTTCAGGAACTGGCCGGCGGCAGCGCCCAGGCCGGTCTCGCCGGGCGGGAAGATTTTTTCTAGCTGGGACAGCTGACTCATGCGAGTCGAGTCCATGTGGGCGATGGCCTTGGTGGTGTAGGCCTGGCGGGTCAGGAATTCGTTGTGGGCGCGCTCCACCGTTTCGATGGTCACGCCTTTGCCGAAGTAGCCGGCGCCGGTGAACTGGCCTTCCGGCGTGGTCAACACCACCGATTGGCGCGAATAGCCGGGCGTGTTGGCATTGGCAATGTTCTGCCCGACCGCCTGCAAGGCGGCCTGGTTGGCGAACATGGCCCGAACGCCGATGGACAGCAATCCGCTCATGGCTGGCGCTCCTCAGGCCCGAAGCTCAGGCCAGGGCGCGCTGCACGCGCACCGTGGTGTTGATCACCCGGGCCAGCTTGCTGGCGTACTCGGGGTCGGTGGCATAGCCGGCGTTCTGCAAGCCCTGGGCAAAGCCTTTGGCGCCACCCGTCTGCGCCTGGGCCACGACCTTGCTGTAGCGCTCGTTGTTGCTGATCAGCTTGGCGTAGTCCTTGAACGCTTCTTCGTAGCTGCCGTAGGCGCGGAACTTGGCGGTCACGCGCTGGGCCTTGCCGTCCACGTATTCGGTGGTCTGCACCTCGGCGACGGCGCCCTTCCAGCCCGGCGTGGCCTTGATGCCGAAGACGTTGAAGGAGGGCTGGCCGTCCTTGGTGTTGATCTCGCGCTTGCCCCAGCCGGACTCATGCGCTGCCTGGGCGATCATGAAGCTGGCCGGGATGCCGGTGCTGGCCTCGGCGGCCTTGGCCGCGTCGTCGTGCTTCTGGATGAAGCTGGCCACATGGGGCGCCACATTCTTCTTGGCCAGGGTGGGCAGGGGCTGCACGGTCTTGAGCGCTTCGGCCTTGCCGTCGGCCACGCCCATCTGGCGCTGCAGCTGACGCGCAATCGCATCGGACAGGCCACCCGGCAGGCCGGTCATCTTGCCGGCGAACTGGGTGTCCAGCATCTCGCTGCCCATTTGCGTGGCGGAGTTCTCCAGCATGCCGGTGGCCATGGTGTTGGAGCGCATGCTCTTCATCACCTCCTGCATGAACAGGGATTCGAACTGGCGCGCGGTTTCGCGGATGCTGCTCTTGGGGTCGCGTGAGGCGGCGGCGCGCAGGGCTTCGATCGAGCGGTGGTCGTTGCCCAGGCTGGTGCCGCCGCCCAGGGCCATGCCATTGTTGGGAGAGAGGGCCATATCAGATCACCTCCAGCTCGGCGTTCAGGGCGCCGGCGGTTTTCATCGCTTGCAGGATGGCCAGCAGGTCTTGCGGCGTGGCGCCCAGCGAGTTCAGCGCCTTGACGACATCGGCCAGCTTGGCGCCCGCGGGCAGCTGGATCAGCGAGCCGGGGTCTTGCTTGATCGATATATCGGTCTTTTCGGTCACCTGGGTCTGGCCGCCCGACAGGGCATTGGGCTGGCTGACTTGCGGTGTGGAGCTGATGGTCACCGACAGATTGCCGTGGGCCACGGCGCAGGCGGCCAGGGTGACGGCCTGGTTCATGACCACCGAGCCGGTGCGGGCGTTGATGACGATGCGAGCGGCCGGTTCGGCCAGGTCCAGGGCCAGGTTTTCCATATCGGCCAGAAAGTTGACGCGCTCGTCCGGGTCGTTGGGGGCGCGCACGCGCACCACACGGCCATCGAGGGCCTGGGCCACGCCATTGCCCTTGGCCTTGTTGATGGCGCGGGCCACGGCGCGGGCGGTGTTGAAGTCGGCCGAGTTGAGGTCGAGCTGGATGTAGTCGCCGTTCTGCAGCGGCGTGGGCACCGAGCGCTCGACCAGGGCGCCGCCCGGGATGCGGCCGGCCGAGAGGTGATTGATCTGCACCTTGGAACCACCGGCCGAGGCGCCGGCACCGCCGACGATCAGATTGCCTTGCGCCAGGGCATAGACCTGGCCGTCGGCACCGCGCAGCGGGGTGGTGATCAGGGTGCCGCCGCGCAGGCTCTTGGCATTGCCGACCGAGGACACGGCGATGTCGAGCTGCTGGCCGGGCTGGGCAAAAGCGGGCAACTGGGCCGTGACCATCACGGCGGCGATATTGCGCGGCTGCATGGTCACGCCTTGCGGCAGGATGACGCCGAACTGCTGCAGCATGGCGGCCAGGCTCTGGCCGGTGTAGGGGGCTTGGGTGGTTTGGTCACCGGTGCCGTCCAGACCCACCACCAGGCCATAGCCGGTCAGCGAGTTGGCGCGCACGCCCTGGATGGCGGCCACTTCCTTGATCCGGGCGGCTGAGGCCTCGGCGGGCCACCACAGGGCGGCACTGGCCAGCAGGGCGGTGATGCCGATCAGGGCGCGGAGGAGTTTGTCGGTGGCTGTTTGCATGATGGTCGTGGAGGGGGAATCCTCTACGACCGATTCTGGGCAAACTTAAGTCGGCCAAAGGTTCAAAAAGAACCGCGACAACCAGCCTATTCCATGGGCGTCGGCGGTGGCGCCGCGGCCCTTTTGTTCGATGCGAACATTGGCCACCGAGGCCGAGGGAACCACGTTGCCCTGGGTGATGGCGCGGGGGTCCACCTGGCCCGAAAAACGCAGAACATCGACGTTATGGTTGACGCCGATCTGCTTCTCGCCACTGATCATCAGGTGGCCATTGGGCAGCACGGCGGTGACCACGGCGGTGATGCTGCCGGAGAAGTCGTTGGTGTTCTCGTTCGTGCCTTTGCCAGTGGATTTGGTGGCCGAGCTGCCGCCGGCCGAGGCCCGGCCGAAGGAGTTGGCGCTGACAAAGGGCAGGGCGGTGACGCCGGCCGTCAGCGAGCCGGTCTTGTTCAGCTCGCTGGTGCTGCTCTGGCTGGCCGTGACCTTCTCGACGATCTGGATGGTCAAGGTGTCGCCCACCATGCGGGCGCGGTGGTCTTCGAACAGCGGCCGGTAGGCCGCGGCCTGGTAGATGGCGCCATTGCTGGGGCCTTGGGCGGGCAGGGCCGGCATGTTCACCACCGGCGTGTGTTGCAGCTCGACCTGGGGTTCGCGGTAGAGCGTGCCGCAGCCGCCCAGCAGCAGGCTGCTGCCGAGGGTGAACAGGGCGCGCGGCCAGTGGCGGGGACGCAGGGCAGTCATGATCTGGCGCTCCATCAAATTTGGGCGAGCTTTTGCAGCATCTGGTCCGAGGTTTGCACGGCCTTGGAGTTGAGCTCGTAGGCGCGCTGGGTCTGGATCATGGACACCAGCTCCTCCACCACATTGACGTTGGAGGTTTCCACATAGCCTTGTTGCAGCGAGCCCAGGCCGTTGGCATTGGGCGCGCCGGCATTGGGCGTGCCCGAGGAGGCGGTCTCCGAGAACAGGTTCTGGCCCTTGGGGTCCAGGCCGGCCGGGTTGACGAAATTGGCCAGCTGGATCTGGCCCAGGGTCTGCGGCGCCGGTGTACCCGGTACGGTGATGCTGACCGTGCCGTCATTGCCGACCGACACGCTCAGTGCATTGGCCGGCACGGTGATGCCTGGCAAGACGGTGTAGCCGTTGTTGGTGACGATCTGGCCGGCCGAGTCGAGTTGGAAGGAGCCGTCGCGGGTGTAGGCCGTGGTGCCGTCGGGCATTTGCACCTGGAAGAAACCATTGCCCTTGATCGCCAGATCCAGGTTGTTGGTGGTCTGCTGCAGATTGCCCTGGCTGTAGATGCGTGCGCTGGCCACCGGGCGCACGCCCAGGCCGACCTGCAAGCCGGTGGGCAGCTGGGTCTGCTCGGTGGTGTTGGCGCCGCTTTGCCGCAGGTTTTGATAGATCAGGTCTTCGAACACCGCATGCGAGCGCTTGAAGCCATTGGTGGCGACGTTGGCCAGGTTGTTGGAGATGGTGTCCAGCTGGGTTTGCTGGGCCTCCATGCCGGTCTTGGCAATCCAGAGTGAGCGGATCATGGTCGGTGTCCTTCAGGGGAGCGGGTGCTCAGTTGGTGCCCAGCAGCTTGGCCGATTGCTGGCCCTGGGTCTGGGCGATCTGCATCAGCTTCATCTGTTGTTCGAACTGTCGGCCGGCGGCGATCATGCTGACCATGGTCTCGACGGCGCTGACGTTGGAGCCTTCCAGCGCGCCGTCTTGCAGGCGTGCGGTGGGGTCGGCGGGCAGGTCGCCATCGGGCGCGCGGAACAGGCCGTCGGCGCCGCGCGTCAGCCGCGCTTCGGGCGTGACCAGCTTGAGCTTGCCGATGGTGGTGCTCGTGCCGTTGGCGGCCTTGGCACTGACCGTGCCGTCGCTGCCGATGGAAAGCTCGGTGTTGGGCGGCGCGTTGATCGGGCCGCCGTCGCCCTGCACCGGCAGGCCGTTGCGCATGACCAGCAGGCCTTCGGCATTGACGTCGAGCGCACCCGCGCGGGTGTAGGCCTCGGTGCCGTCCAGGCCTTGCACGGCCAGCCAGGCATTGCCCTTCATGGCCACATCGAGGCTGCGGCTCGTGGCCTGCATGACGCCGGGGTCGGAGTTGTAGCCGGTGGTGGTTTCCAGGGCGTAGGCGCGGGTGCTGGCGCCGTCGCCGCGCACCGGCACCGAGCGAAAGGCCTGCAGCTCGGCCCGGAAGCCATTGGTCGAGACATTGGCCAGGTTGTTGGCCAGCACGTCCTGACGCTGCATGGCCGCTTTGGCGCCGGCCATCGAGAGGTAGATCATGCGGTCCATGGCGTGTCCTTGGGCGGGGTCATGCGGGGTTCAGGCTTTCAGTGCGTGCTCAGCATCAACGCAGGTTGACGATGGTCTGCAGCACCTGGTCCTGGGTCTTGATGGTCTGGGCGCTGGCCTGGTAGGCGCGCTGGGCGGTGACCATATTGACCAGCTCGGCGGTCAGGTCGACGTTGGACTCTTCCAGCGCGCCCGATTGCAGCTTGCCCAGGTTGCCGTCACCCGGCACGCCCACCACCGCCTCACCCGAGGAGAAGGTGCGCGCCCAGACATTGCCGCCCATGGGCTGCAGGCCTTGCGGGCTGCGGAAGGAGGCCAGCTCGACCTGGCCGGCCGGCTTGGACTGTCCGTTGGAGTAACGCGCCATGACGATGCCGCTGTTCTCGATCAGGATGCCGGAGAGCTGGCCTGGGGCGTAGCCGTCCTGGGTCAGGTTGGTCACGGCGAAGCTGGAGCCGTTCTCGGTGGCGCCCAGCACATCGAACTGGATGCCGGGAATGTCCAGGGTGGCGGCGCCGGCGGCGTTGCGGCCGGCGGGCACATCCATGTTCAGCTTGGTCGTGGGGGCGATGGGCTTGCCGCCGGTCTTGGGGAAGGTGACGGTGGCGTAGGGCGTCAGCGGGTTGCCGCTGGCATCGGTGCCGATGGCGCCGCCGGCGGAATCGGTGGCAAAGGGCGAGCCGTTGGCGGTGGCGAAGATGTTCCAGGTCGTGCTGCCGTCGGCGGCGGGCTCGTTCTTCTGGAAATAGAGCGTGATGGCCACGTCCTGGCCCTTGGCGTCATAGGCCGTCAGCGAGGTGGCGTTGTTGTAAGTGGCCGGGTTCTTGAGGTCGATGCCGGGAATGGCGGCATTGGCCGTGACCTTGGAGCGCGAGTCGAGGTTGAACTCGGTGGTGATGGCGGTGGTGGTCTTGGGCGCGATGCCCGAAGTGGGCAGCTGCAGGGGCTGGGCCAGGCCCGGTTGGATCACGCCGGCGCCATCGGCCGGGTAACCCATGAGCTTGAGCTGGTCGTTGTTGACGATGAAGCCGTTGCGGTCGACCTTGAACTGGCCGTTGCGGCTGTACATGGTCGGGTTCTTGCCATCGCTGAGCTGGAAGAAGCCGCCGCCGTTGATGGCCAGGTCCATGGGGCTTTCGGTCGTGGTGATATTGCCCTGGGTGAACTGCTGGGCCACGGCGGCCAGGGCCGTGCCGATGCCGACCGGGCTGCTGCCCGCGCCGTTGAGTGCGCCGGCATAGACATCTTTGAACTCGGCCCGTGAGGCCTTGGAACCATAGGTGCCGGCATTGGCGATGTTGTTGCCGATGACGTCGAGGTTCTTGCTTGCGCCGTTCAAACCGGAGAGGCCTTGTTGGAAGCTCATGATGGGTCCTTAGCGGGAAATCGTGAAAAGGGGCAGGCGCGGCGCGCGTCAGTCGAAGGTCTTGATGCTGGCGTAGTCGACCAGGCCGGCGTTCTTGAGCTGCAGCTTCAGCGAGGTGCCGCTGGTGTTGACGGCCAGCACCTTGTCCTGGGCGTAGAGCGTGCTGGTCACGGCGGCCGTGCCCTTGGTGGCGGTGATGCGGAACTTGAGCCCGGCGTCGTCGGCGAACTTGTCCGAGGCCCATTTGAAATCGTGGCGGCCCGTGCCCTGGGCGCCCAGCTGCACGGTGTCGACCACGGCGCCGGCCGGGCTCAACACCTCCAGCTTCACCGCATCGGCCGGGCTGTTCAGCGCGTAGCTGCCTTCGCCCACACCGTTGGTTTGCTGCAGTCGGTTGCCCTCGACGCTGACCTCGCGGCCCACCAGGGAGACGCTTTGCAGGGCCTGCATCTGGGTGAACTGGTTGGCCAGCGATTTGATGCTGTTGTCCAGGGTGCTGACACCGCTGACGGTCTGGATCTGCGCCATCTGGCTGGTCACCTGGGCGTTGTCCATGGGGTTCATGGGGTCCTGGTTCTGCATCTGGGCCACCAGCAGCTTGAGAAAACGATCCTGCGTGTCCACGGCCTTCTTGCTGGCCGACTCTTCCGCGGTGTTGGTGGTGGTGCCGGTCGATTTGACGGCGCTGATGACATCCATGGCGGGCCTCTTTCAGGTGGAGCTCAGGACTGGCCGAGCTGCAGGGTTTTGAGCAGCAGGTTCTTGGCCGTGCTCATCACCTCGATGTTGTTCTGGTAGGAGCGGGAGGCCGAGATCATGTTGACCATCTCCTCCACCGTGTTGACATTGCTGTAGGTCACATAGCCTTCGGCGTCGGCCTTGGGGTGCTTGGGGTCGTGGACGCGGCGCCCGGGCGTCTGGTCTTCGCTGATGGTGCTGACGCGCACGCCGGCCGCGCCCTGGTCGCCGCTGGCGCCCATCAAGGCGGTCTGGAACACCACCTGGCGGGCCTTGTAGGCCTTGCCGTCGGGGCCGGCCACGGTGTCGGCATTGGCCAGATTGCTGGCCACCACATTGAGGCGCTGGCTTTGCGCGCTGACCGCGCTGCCCGAGACATTGAAGATCTGAAACATGGACATGGTCTGCTCCTGGCCGGTGGTCTGCTAGTGCCGAGCCGCTCAGGCCGCGTTGGGCGACTTCATCGCGTCCAGCGTGGTGCGCACCGAGCTGTTGATGAAACGCAGCGTGGCTTCGTACTTGACCGAGTTGTCGGCGAAGCTGGCCCGCTCGCGATCCATGTCCACGGTGTTGTTGTCGAGATTGGTCTGTGCCGGCACGGCGTAGAGCTTGCTGGCTTCGCCGCGGCTGCCGCCGATCGGGCCCATATGGCCGCCCTGGGTGGTCAGCAGCTTGCCGGAGCCGCGGCTGGCGGCCGTGGCTTCTCGCAGGGCGCGGGAGAAATCAAGGTCACGCGCCTGGTAGCCGGGGGTGTCCGCATTGGCGATGTTGCTGGCGAGCATGCGCTGGCGTTCCGAGCGCAGGGCCAGGGCCTCGGTCTGGAAGTTCAGGTTGTCGGTCAGTCGGTTCAGCATGATGCGTGCCCCCTGCATGGGTTCGGGCTGGAGCGCCGCGCCTTGGGGCTGTGGAGGGTCTCAAGGTCCCAGTCGGGTGGACGGGAATGGGCGATGTGAACGGATTGTGTTGGGCGGCTCTGAAAACATTAGCGGGAATAGCAAGGGCTTTGCTGCGCATTTCGGCCCTCGCTGGCGGGTGGCCGCGGCCTACAGTCCACCCATGCTCTCGACCCGCTCCATCGCTGCCACTCAGATGCTTCGCCAGCCGGCGCGCCTGCTGGCATGGCTGTGCCTGAGCCTGAGCTGGAGCCTGGTGTTCAGTTTTGCTCTGCTGCCGCGCGAAGCGTTGGCGCAGCAGCCCGGCACCGGGGTGGCTACAACCCTGAGCGCCGAGCTGCGCTTGCAGGTCCAGGACCTGGCCCAGGCGGGCGCCAAGGCTGGCGTGCCGGCCCAGGCCCGGGTGGAAGTGCAGGTCGGCCAGCTCGACCCGCGCCTCAAGCTGGCGCCCTGCGCCCAGGTGCAACCGTATTTGCCCACCGGCCTGCAGATGTGGGGCCGCACCCGCATCGGTCTGCGCTGCATCGATGGCCGCGCCCGTTGGAATGTCACCTTGCCGGTGCAGGTCAAGGTCTTTGCCCGCGCCCTGGTGGCCGCCGAACCCCTGGCTTCGGGGGGGAGCCTGACTCAAGCCCAGCTGGCCATGGCCGAAATAGACATAGCGGCTGTGGCCGGCGCGGTGTTCACCGACGCTGCCGGCCTCGCCGGTCGCAGCCTGGCCCGCCCTGTGGCGGCTGGCGAAGCGATCAGCAGCAGCAGCTTGAAGGCGCGGCAGTGGTTTGCCGCCGGCGAGACGGTGCAGGTTCGGGTGGCCGGACCGGGCTTCGCGGTCGCCGGGGAAGGGCAAGCCATGGCCGCAGGCCTGGAAGGCCAGACCGTCAAGATCCGGTTCGAAAACGGCCGGATGGTGACGGGTCGGGTCGTCGGTGAACGACGGGTGGAGGTGCTGTTGTGAACAGCCCTGGCACACGTCAGCCGGTGTTGAGACTCAGCTCTGAGGCGGAAAAACCCCGCTTCTGGGGCGGGAGCGGTTTTGTCGAAAGTACTAAAGTCTTCATGTTGAGCGTCGATACACCGGAAAACCTGGACAGGTTTGGGCATGACCCAGGCCTATGGAGAGCACCATGAAAATCGGTAATAGCCCAGAGATCGCATCGTCGGCCGTCGCGGCCGACAAGGCGGGCGCGGCCCAGACGGGGCGAGCGCAAGGCCAGGGCGCGACAGCACAAGTGGCCGGAAAGAAGGAGCCGGAGGCCAGCGCCACCCTGGAGCTGTCGACCAATGCGACCAAGCTCCTGGCGGGTGTGGCGGAAGACGGCAGCTTCGATGCCGAGAAGGTCGGGCGCATCTCGCAGGCCATCTCGGACGGCAAGTTCACGGTCAACGCCAACGTCATCGCCGACAAGCTGATTGCCAACGCTCAAGAAATGCTGAGCCGGATGACGCCTCACTGATCGAGGCGTTCCGGGCCGGGGCGCCGTTTGACGGAGCCCGGGTCGATCGAAGTTTCGTTTGTTGAACCCTAACGCGTTCTCAACGCCTTATGGCGGGGACAGCCATGCACGCTTTGCCTCCCTCAGATTCCAATCCCGCAGCGCTCGGCCAGCAGCTCGAGCAGCCGCTGCTGGAGGTGGAAAGCTGCCTCAATTTGCTGGGTGATGCCTTGCTGCGGCGCGACACCCAGGCCATCGAACAACACGCCGCCCGTCTGCATCAGGCGCTGGCGGTGGCCATCACCAGCTTCAGCGAAGCCGCGCGCAGCGGCGCGGTGCCGGCGCATCTGCGCCACCGCCTGGTGCAGGCCGGCGGCCGTGTGGCCGCCCAGCGTGAATCACTAGCCCGCGCCACGGCGGCGCTGGACCGTGCCATCGATGTGCTGATGCCGGGCGAAGCCAATGGTCTGTATTCGGCGCTGGGCAAGAACGAGCGCAAGAGCCTGGGCGGCGCTTCGATTCAAGCCTGATCCGCCCGGTCGCTGCTCGGCCGCCCGGCGCCGAGCTTCAAAACCCCTCAAGCCACGCTCATTGCGTGGCTTTTTTTCGCACCTTGTCCAGGTAGGCATGGCCGTCCGGCGGCAGGCCGCTGCGCTGCGATTCCCAGATCATTTCACCCAGGCAGTCCATGGCCACATGGTGGGCCTCGTGCAGGGAGTTGCGCTTGGCAGCCAGCAGATCGACGGCCTGGCGGATGCCATGGGGCTGGTCGATGGACTGCTGCTCGCTGATGGTCAGGTGCATGGACAGGTGCAAAAAGGGGTTGGTGCGCCCCTCTTCGACGCTGTAAACCGCCGCCAGGGCCGCCTCTTCATCGGCCAGCTCGGCGTGGTATTCCGGGTGCTGGGCGATCCAGTCGGCGGCGATGGCCTCCATGGGAATCAAGGGCTGGCCGTCGCGCAGCTTGCGGTAGGTGGCGCAGAAGAAGCGGCGCACCTCGAGTTGGGATGGGGCAAACATAGGGTTTGATTGTCGCGGCTGCGCGCCTGCTATTTTTCCGGCGGCGCGAAGCTGGGCGGCGTGGGCGGGCTCCAGCTTTCGCC
>JAIXSD010000036.1 GCA_027484885.1 Rubrivivax sp. | reverse complement strand
GGCCATCTGCGTTCACCGGAGCTTCATCGCCACGCTTGGAGACTGCCCAGCCTCTCAATCTCATGAGCCCGGAGTGTCCTGTATGAATCTCGTTATTTCCCCACGATCTCCTCATCCACTGAGCGTTCTGCCTTTCCGCCGCTGGCGTGCTCACTCGCTGTTCTTGCTGGGGTCACTGATGGCATCTCCGGGGCCGCAGGCCTGGGCGCAGGCGCCCCATGCGGCCTCCCCGGTGGCCGCGCCGGCCCTGATCCGCCAGGCCCTTCCAGCCTTCAGCAAGTTGCAACTCGACGGGGCCATGGATCTGCAGCTGCAGGCTGCGGACGCGGCCACTCTGGAACTGCCGGCCGGCCGCGTGAAGGTCTGGGTGGACGGCGAGACCCTGCATCTGATGGCGCCCACTCTGGGTACCGTGGCCAGCGATCTGGGTTTGCAGGCACGGCCGCAGTTGCGTTTGCAGCTGGCGAGCGAAACCTTGCAGTCCATCGAGTTGCGCGGCTCCAGCCAGATGCAGATCGGCCGGCTGCAGGCCGGGCGGCTCAAGCTTGTGCTCAGCGGTTCGGGCAGCTTGCGTGTCGAGCAGCTGGAGGCCGGTCAGCTGGACCTGAATCTGCATGGATCGGGTCACCTGAACCTGGGGCAGGTGCATGCCAAACGTCTGGGCCTGCATCTGAGTGGGTCGGGCCATGTACAGATGGTCAGCCTGCGTGCCGAGCAACTGGAGGCACGCCTGCGCGCCTCGGGTGGGGTGAGCGTGGGCTCAGGGCGCGCCCTGCAGCAGGAATGGGTGATGTCGGGCAGCGGCGATGTGCGTGCCGCCGGCTTGCAGGGCCAGCGCGCCACCTTGCGCGCCTACGGCAGCGGCGATGCCGATCTGGGCCGGCTGGAGCAGTTGCAGATCAGCCTCTACGGCTCGGGCGATGTCAGCTATGCCGGTCAGCCACTGTTGCAGCTGTGGATGCCGGGTTCGGGCTCGCTGCGGCCTCGTGCAAATGAGGCCTTGGCCGGCGTGCCCTGAGGGGCCCGGCGTGCGCTGCACGCCCCGGCTTGCTGCCCGCTTCATGTCGCCTTCATGCACAGCGCCAGACACTGAGTTGCCCATGACGAACTGCGTGACCTGCAGGGTTTCGCAGCCTTCTTGACCTTGATCTAGAGCGAACGACACGACGATGAAACCGATGCAATCTCTGGCCTTGACGGCCACTTTCACGGCGGCACTGGCCGCCAGCTCCGCCGCCTCAGCCCAGGCGCCCCAGGCCGGTGCTGCCCCCAGCCAGGCTTCCGCGGGCCCAGCGAGCGGTACGCGTTGGGGCGTGGCGGCCATCAGCCTGCCGCGCTATCCCGGCGCCGACCGGCAGCAACTGCTGGCTGCGCCCTTGATCGAAGCGCGTTTCGGCGAGCATTTCTTCGCCAGCACCTTGCAAGGTGTGGGTGCCGACTGGCGCCCGGCCGAGGGTCTGAACCTCAGCGCCGCCCTGGTGCTGGACCCGCATTGGCGCCGCCGCAAGGACATGCCGGCCGCCTGGGCCGCGCTCGATGAAGTCAAGTTTGCGGCGGCCCTGCGCCTGGCGGCCGAATGGCAGCTGGAGCGCTTCACGGTGCAGATCAGCAGCAGCTCTCGCCTGGGGACGCTGGTGCAGGGCCGCCAGGGCGCCAAGGACCTCAAGGGCGGTCACAGCCTGCAGTTCGACGCCAGCTACGGCTTGCTGGCCACGCGTAGCCTGGCCCTGGCCGTGGGCGTCAGTGCCGAGGCCATGGACAAGCGCCTGGGGCAGGCCTTGTTCGGTGTTGATGCGGTACAAGCCGCCGCGTCCAAGCTGCCCCAGCATCAGGTCAAGGCCGGCCTGAGCAGCCTGGGCGTGTTCGCCCAGGCCATGGTGCCGGTGGACAGCGACTGGACGCTCAGCGCGCGCCTGGGTCTGAACAGCCTGCGCGGCGATGCCGGCAACAGCCCGCTGGTGCAGAAAAAGCGCCAGCCGGTGGTGGCGCTGAGCCTCAGCCGGGCGTTCTGAGGCCGCGGCTCAGGGCAAGGCCTGATCCCGCGCGCTGACGTAGAGGCGGTACCAGTCTTCGCGGCTCAGCTGCAACTGAGTCGCAGCGCCGCAGGCGCGGATGCGCTCGGGCTGGCTGCTGCCGATCACCGGCTGGATGCCGGCTGGGTGGCGCAGCAGCCAGGCCAGGACGATGCTCTCGGCCGGCGCCTCGTAGCGCGCCGCCAGCTCTCGCACCAGGGCGGAGGTGGCCTGGCCACGCGCATCGTCCGCTGCCGCCGCGCCGCTGAAGCGGCCCTGGGCCAAAGGGGCCCAGGCCTGCAACTGCACGCCCTCGGCCTGGCAATGCTGCAAGGTGCCAGCCCAGGGCAGGGCGCTGGCGCTTTGGCCATCGTTGAAGCTGCTGTCCTGGGCCAGCCAGTCGAGCTTGCCCAGGCTCATCTCCAGCTGGTTGGCCACCAGCGGCTGGTCCAGGGCCTGCTGCAGCCAGCGCATCTGGCTGGCCTGCATGTTCGACACGCCGAAATGCCGCACCTGGCCGCGCTCCTTGAGCTGGCGGAAGGCCAGGGCAATTTCCTCGGGCTCCATCAAGGGGTCGGGCCGGTGCAGCAGCAGGAGGTCCAGGTGGTCCGTGCCCAGGCGCTCCAGGCTGCCCTGCACCGAGGCGATGATGTGCTCGGCCGAGAGGTCATAACGCCCCGGGCCCGCGTCATCGGCAAAGCGGATGCCGCACTTGCTCTGCAGGATGAGCCCATCGCGCAGCGAGGGTTGGCGGTGCAGCAAGGTGCCGAAGCAGCGCTCGGCCCGGCCGCGCTTGTAGATGTCGGCATGGTCGAAGACGGTAATGCCAATCGACTGGGCGGCTTCCAGCGCCGCATGGGCTTGGGCGATGTCGGCCTCGCCGATGTCCTGGGCATCCCAGGGCCCGCCCAGGCTCATGCAGCCCAGGACCAGGCGGCTGCTGCCGGGCAAGACTTTGTTCAGCGGGAGAGGTGTGGGCTTCATGGGGCAGCGGCGCAGGGCGTTCCAAGCGGAGGTGGGACGCCGACTGTAACCAAGCCGGGCCGCTTCTGCGCGAGCCCGGCCTGGCTGCTGCCGGTTTCGGCTTTGCTGCCCTGGCGCGCTCAGCCGCGATTCAAAATCTTGGGCACGGCATTGGGCCGCAGGCGGAAGGC
>JAIXSD010000470.1 GCA_027484885.1 Rubrivivax sp. | reverse complement strand
GGCGATGCAGCCCAAGCCGGCGGCCGCGCCAGCATCAACCTCACGGCCGGGCGCAGCAGCAGCGGCAGCCTGCCGCCCCTGCGCGAGCTGAGCCTGACTGTGCAGCGTGGCGAGGCCAGCGGCGGCTTGCAAATCGCAGCGCTGCCCAAGCCCGCCGATCTGGGTGGCAACAGCGCCGCCCCCATCGCCGCCAGCAATGCCCGGATCTCGGCCGCCCAGCTGCAGGCGGCCGGCCTGGCCGACCTGAGCCTCGGCGCGCAAGATGGACTGCGCATCGAAAACGGCGTGGCACTGAACCTGGCCCGCCAGCTGCAGCTGGACAGCCCCAGCCTGCGCATGGACGCGAACGCCCGCGCCGAGCTGGGCGCCACCGAGCTGATCTGGGCGAACTTTGCCAACAAAGACCGGCCCACCCAGTCCAACGGCACGCCCGCCCCGCTGCTGCAGGCGAGCGCCGGCAGCGGCGCCCTCAGCCTGAGTGCCAGCCAGAACCTGGTGCTGTCCGACCGCCTGGTGAGCCAGGGCCTGGGCAGCCTGGCCCTGAACGCGGGCCAGGATCTGCGCCTGCAAAGCCGCAGCACCGAGGCCAGCGCCACGGGTGACCGCGTGGCCGGCGCCCTGCTGAGCCCGGCCGACCTGAGCCTGCGCGCCGCGCAGATCTACCCGGCCACCGACACGCCCTTCACCCTCGATGTGGGCAGCCATCGGGTCCGCATCAGCAAGAGCCGCGAGACAGCCGCTGATCAGCCCGCCAGCGCGGCCGGTCAGCTCTTCATCAAGGCCCGCGAGATCGAGCAAGGCGGCGTCGTGCGCGCGCCCTTCGGCCGCATCGAGCTGCAGGCCAGCGAGCGCCTGAGCTTGCAGGCCGGCAGCGAGACCTCGGTCAGCGGCGCCGGCCAGCAGCTGTTGTTCGGCAAGGCCGATGCCAGCGCCTGGAGCCAGAGCGCCAACCCCAATCTGCTGCTGGACAACCCCCTGGCCAAGCAGCTGCTGCTCAAGGCCCCGGCCCTGAGCCTGGAAGAAAAAGCCTTGCTGGACCTCAGCGGCGGCGGCCAGCTCAGCGGCTGGCAATTCGTGCCTGGCCCGGGCGGCTCCAGCGATGTGTTCACCGGCAGCGACGGGGCCTTCGCCCTGATCCCATCGCGCCAGTTGCAGGCGCTCTGGGACCCCAGCCTGGCCACGGTGACGCCGGCCCTGGGCCGCCAGCTGGAGATCGGCGAAGGCGCGGCCGTGCCCGCCGGGCGCTACACCCTCTTGCCGGCGCGTTATGCCATGTTGGCCGGCGCCTACCTGGTGCGGCCACTCAGTGGCACGCCGCTGAATCTGGGCGCGGTCATCCCGCAGGCCGATGGCAGCCAGTGGATCGGTGCGCGCCTGCGCGATGCCGGCACCGCCTTCCAAAGCGCCCTGCCCTCGGGCTGGCTGCTGCTGAATGCCGATCAGGCCCGCAAGCGCAGCGAGATCCGCCTGCACGATTTCGACAGCTTCTTTGCCGAGAAAGCCAGCAAGACCGGTGAGTCGGCGCCGGCCGGTGCCCGCGATGCCGCCGCCCTGGTGCTGAATGCGCAGCAGCTGCAGATGCAGGCCAGCCTGCTCAGCGCTGTGGGCCGCATGAAGCTCAGCGGCGCGAAGGAGGACGTGCCGGGTCGCGGCGCCCAGGTCTTCATCGCCAGCGAACGCATCCAGATCGGTGGCGAGGCCGATGCGGCCCTGGCGGCAACGACCTTGCGGCTGGACCCCAAGCAGCTGGAGGGCATCCAGGCTCAACAGCTGGTCATCGGTGCGGTGCCACTGGGCAATAGCGCAGACAGCCTGCAAACCGTGGCCCGCGAGCTGACCGTGAAAGCCGGCAGCACCTTGAGCAGCCAGGACCTGCTCCTGAGCGCCAGCGAAACGTTGAGGCTGGAGAGCAGCAGCCTGCTGAAGGCCGAAGCGCCCGCCGCGCCGGTGGGCACGTCCGCTGCCAGCGACTGGAAGCTCAAAGGCAGCGGCGCCGCCGTGCGCGTGAGCGCCCAAGCCGACGCAGGCCTGCAGCGCCAGGATCTGCCCAAGGCCGATGACAAGGCGCCTGCGCAGCCGGTGGCCAAGCTCGATCTGGGCGAGCAAGTCCGGCTCGAAGCCGCTGCGGGACGCGGCAGCATCAGCCTGGACAGCAGCGGCGACAGCCGCTTGGGCGCGGGGCTGACGCTCTCGGGCGAGGCCCTGGACCTGGGCGCCCGCCATGTGCTGATTGGCGCGACGAGCGAGCCGGGCGGCAGCCTGAACCTGGGCCCGGCTTTGCTGGCGAATCTGGGCGCGCAGAACAAGCTCAGCAGCCTGACCCTGCGCAGCTACAGCAGCATCGACTGGACTGCCGGTGCCAGCCTGGGTCAAACCGGCTGGCAGAGCCTGACCCTGGACGCGCCGCTGCTGCGCGCCCCGCAGAACGGCAGCGGCAGCGCCCTGGCCCAGCATATTGTGCTGACGCAGACCAGCGGCCAGACCGTCAAGCCGGCCCTTGAGGGCGCGGCACTCCCGGCAGGCAGCCTGCTGCTGAGCGCCAGCAAGACCCTGACCCGCTCGGCCGGCAGCCAGCGCATCGACGCGATCAAGACCGATTGGGAGGCCGGCCAGGCCCTGCTGGTGCAGGGCGGCAGCGAAGCCTTC
Organism: Rubrivivax sp.; assembly: GCA_027484885.1. Taxonomy (GTDB): domain Bacteria; phylum Pseudomonadota; class Gammaproteobacteria; order Burkholderiales; family Burkholderiaceae_C; genus Paucibacter_A. The sequence continues at coordinate 4,598 of JAIXSD010000470.1, read as the reverse complement.
TTCAGCGGCGCCCTGAACGCCACGGCCCCGCTGCTGGGCCAGAGTGGCGATGCCCGCAGCAGCTGGCAAGTGCGGGACGGCTTTGTCTTCAGCAAGGCCTCGGACAGCAAGGTCAGTGAAGCGGCCCTGGCCCTGCTGCAACCGGGCGGTCAGCTCAGCATTGCCGCCCAGACCCTGGCTCAGGCCAGCCGCATCGAGATGCGCGGTGGCCAGCTGAATCTGGCGGCCCGCGAGGAGCTGGTGTTCAAGACCGGCTCGGACACCCTCGTGGCGGGCCAAACTTTGAACCTGCACGGCAGCGCGGTGGAGCTGCCCGGTGGCAAGCTGGTGGCCAGCAGCGGCCAGAAGAACCTGGTGCTGGAGGCGGGCGCAAGGCTGAATGTCTCGGGCGCGGGCAGCAGCGATGCGGGCATGCTGCAGCTGAGTGCGCCTGCGGGCGAGGTGATCCTGGGCGGCCAGCTGGTCGGTGAATCCAAGCCCGGCGCCCGGGGTGGACAGCTGGAGATCGACAGCGGCCAGCCGGTGAAGCTGGCGGACTTGGCCCAGGGCTTGGGCGCCAACAACTTCAACGGCAGCCTCAGCCTGCGCAACCGCAGCGGCAATCAAAGCCTGGGGGCCGACGTGCTGCTGGCGGCCGATGAGATCCGCATCGTCAGCGACGCGGGCGGCCTGGACATTGCCGGCAGCTTGCGCGCCAGCAACAGCGCCGCGCAAGGCAAAGGAGGCCAGATCGTGCTGGCGGCCGGCCAGAACCTGAACATCCAGGCCGGTGCTCAGCTCCTGGTGCAGGCGCCGCAGGGCCAGGGTGGCCGCATCGAGCTGCACAGCAGCCAGGGTCAGATCAATGTGCAGGCCGGCTCGCTGCTGGATCTGCGCGGCAGCGACCGCGTGCATGGCGGCCAGCTGCTGCTGCGCGCAGGCCGCAGGGACACAGCCAGTGAGAAGGCGCCCGAAGGCCAAGATGTGAAGATCGAGGCTCTGGCCGGCCGCATCGAGGGCGTCTACAGCGTCGATGTCGAGGCGGTCAAGGTCTACGGCCAGGCCGACACCATCGGCCTGGGCAGCGCCAACCAAGCCGCGCCCACGCCGGGCAATCCGCCGCGCCCGGCCCCCACGCCAGTCCCCGAGGAACCCGATGCAGAGGCCGAGGGCCTGATCAAGACCCCGGGCCCGATCGCACAGGCCGCGGGCCTGCCTCCCGCGCCGCAGGGGCTCAATATGAGCCGCGCCGACGAGGGCAGCACACCCTCGGCCGGCAATGGCACTGGCAGCACCCAGGGCCAGCTGCCCCCGCGGCCGCCTCTCAAGCCCGGTGACCCGGTGGTCCCGGCGCCACCGCCGCCGCCCCCTCCGCCTCCACCGCCGCCACCCAAACCGCCGGAGCCGAACCCAGCGCCGGTCCCCGCCGCCCCCATCCCGGGCAAGTTCGGCACCGCCCTGGTCGATGCCGAGAGCCGCGACTATCTGGAGGCCCAGGCCGAGGCCGTGACACGCCGCCTGACGGCCCTGCAGCCCGAGCTGCAGCAGCGCCTGCGCGTGCGAGCCGGTGCCGAGCTGCAATCGACCGGCGATATGCGCCTGAGCGTCGATTGGAACTTGCCCCTGCTGGTGGCGGCCGATCGCGCCGCCATGCCACATGCGGCCGAGACCTCGATCACCCTGCGCGCGGCCGGCAACCTTTACCTGGAGCGGGGCCTGAGCGCCGGATTCCAGTCGCCCACCAACCAGGCCAGCACGCCGCTGGACCAATGGCTGGCGATCAGCGGCATGGCCGGTGATTTGCGGCTTGTGGCCGGTGCGGACCTCAGCTCGGCCGATGTGCTGGCCACGCGCACCCCCGCGCCATCAGGCAGCAGCAACAGCAACAGCGGTGCTGCCAACACGCCCGCGCCGGAAGAAGTCAAGCTGCAAATCGGCCGCGCCAGCACGGGCGGCGAGCCGCCCACCGTGCCGCTGCGCAGCACAACCGGATCACTGCAGCTGGCCTCCTCCGGCGATGTGGTCCTGCTCAATACCGGCGCCAAGGTCTACACCACCGGCCAGCCGGTGCTGAGCCGCCAGCCCGAGGATCTGAACCTGCCGCCCAGCCCGCCGGCACCGAGCCCGGCGCCTTCGCCCTCTCCGACCCCGGCTCCGGCACCAGCACCAGCACCGACGCCAGGGCCTGCGCCGACACCTTCTCCTGCGCCTGCGCCCATGCCGGGCCCCGCTCCCACGCCTGCGCCTGCGCCAACACCTGCACCAGATCCGGATCCGGATCCCGCGCCGGCGCCCTCGCCCTCACCTTCCCCGAGCCCGATCCCCAGCCAGCCCAGCGCCGGCAATGGCAACGGCACCACAGACGGACGCCTGCCCCCGGCACCGCCGCTGCCGCCGCGGCCCCCTGTGCCCTCGCAGGGCAATGGCAACGCCAGCACGGGCGGCACGCTGCCGCCACCACCGCCGATTCATCCGGCACCGGTGCCCAGCCCGAGCCCGGCGCCTTCTCCTGCACCTTCACCGGCTCCGGCTCCGGCTCCGGCTCCGGCGCCGGCTCCCGCCCCAGCGCCTGCACCGACCCCGGCGCCTGCACCAGCACCAGCACCAGCACCCTCACCTGCGCCGGCACCGGCACCGGCACCTGCGCCGGCACCGGCACCTGCGCCGGCACCGACGCCCATTCCAGATGTGCCATCGGCTGGCAATGGCAATGGCACCACGGGCAACACCTTGCCCCCACTCCCACCGCTGGTGCCTGCACCTGTGCCGACGCCGGCACCTACTCCGGCACCTTCTCCGGCCCCGGTTCCAGCTCCCGCGCCGAGTCCGGCGCCTGCGCCTTCACCCGCTCCTTCACCGGCGCCGTCGCCAAGCCCAGCACCGGCACCAGCACCAGCACCCATTCCTGACACGCCGTCAACGGGCAATGGCAATGGCACGACCGGCAACACCTTGCCGCCGCCTCCGCCGGTGTTGCCAGCGCCTGCGCCCACGCCGGCACCGGCACCGGCACCGGCACCGGCTCCAGCCCCCGTACCGGCTCCAGCTCCAGCACCGGCGCCTGCCCCCGCTCCGGCCCCGAGCCCGGTCCCTGACCAGCCCTCGGCCGGCAATGGCAATGAAACCACCGGGGGCACGCTGCCGCCCGCGCCGCCGGTCAGCGTCCCGGGTGGCAAGAGCGCCGCGGCGCCGGCAGCACGCCTGGCGGTTCAAGCCAACGCAGCACAGGGTGTGGACGAATCGGAGGAGGCCCGCGCTCGCAGAACAGCGCGAAGCGACGCCAGCGAAGACACGCCTCAGCCCACGCTGGAGCCCTCGAACGGCAACGGCAGCGGCACGACCAATGGCAAGCTGCCGCCCAAGCCGCCGCTGACGCCCGGCGAGGTGCCGACGCCGGCGCCCGCTCCGGCCCCAGCACCCACCCCGATCCCAACCCCGGACCCGAAGCCGACACCCGTGCCTGCCCCGGCCCCGGCCCCGAAGCCGGCGCCGACACCCGACCCCATCCCGCAGGGCGCCGAGCTCGGCATGGATCTGGACAGCCTGAGCAGCAATCTGCAGCGCAACGGCCTCAGCCCCTTCTTGCGCCAAGGCGGTCAGGTGCAGCTGCGCGCCGGCCGCGACATCAAGGGTGCGCTGCTGGCCCGCGAGCAGGACGACGTGAGCCAATGGTGGTGGCGCTCCGGCGTGGACGGCGCCTCGGCCACCGCCTGGTGGTCGCGTTATGACCGCTTCGGCCAAGGCATTGCCAGCTTCGGCGGCGGTGATGTCCGCCTGCTGGCTGGCCGCGATGCGCAGCAGGTGCATGCCTCGGCCGCCAGCAGCGGCTGGCGTGCCAGCGCCGCCGACTCGACCACCAGCCAGGCCCTGCAAGTGCTGGGCGGCAGTGTGTTCCTGCAAGCCGGGCGCGATGTGGTGGCGGGCCGCCTGTTTGCGGCCGGGCCTGAGCTGCGCGTGCAAGCCGGCGGAGATGTGCGCCGCGACACCGCGGCGCCGGCCTCGGCCACCACGGCCGATCTTGGACTGCAGCTGCTGTACGGCTCCACGGCCGTGCGTGCCGAAGCTGCAGGCGCGCTCGATGTGGGCGCCCTGCGCAGCGCCGGTTATGCGCTGAGCACCAAGGACAATGAACTGGCCCTGGGTGCCGTGCTGGGTGGTTTGAATGCGGGCGCCTCGGCCCTGTTGCAAAGCCAGTCGGGCACGGTGACGCTGCGCAACGACGGCGTGCTCGATGGTGGCATGTCCAATGCGCCAGATCTGGTCAACAGCGTGGTGCCGGGCCAGCTGCAGATCCGTGCGCCGCGCGGCGATGTCCAGATCACCCACGACATCGTGCAGATGCCCGAAGCCGGTGGCGCCCCTGCGCGCACCGAGATTCTTGCGGCTGGCGATGTGAGCCTGGCCGCGCTCAAGGTGGGCGCCCAGCGTCAGGCGCTGGAGACCGGCCTCTACAGCCGCCGCCAGCTCGGCGACGCTCTGGCCAATGCGCAGGTGGCCGTTCCCCTGGCGCGTTATGCCGACCTGGGCGTGGAGGCACAAGCCACCAGCGAGGTGCCACGCTTGGACAACAGCGAGCGCAGCCCGGTTCGCCTGGTGGCGGGCGGTGACCTCAAGGTCAG
>JAIXSD010000112.1 GCA_027484885.1 Rubrivivax sp. | reverse complement strand
TGGCCAGGCGCTCGCTGGCCGTGCGCTGCAGGCCCAGGCGGTAGCTGGACAGATCGCCGAGGATGTCCGAGCTGGCGCGAATGTCCAGCGTCACCTTGTTGCGGAAGAGCAGGCCGTCTTTTTGCAGCGGCGCATCGCGCAGGTCGTTGCTGCCCAGCAGCTCGGTGGTGACGAAATAGCGGTCCACGCCGACCTGGGTGTCGGTCGTGCCCGCCAGATCGATCACCGCGCCGGCGCCGATGCTCAGGCTGCCGCCCTCGGGTTTGAACACATGCTCGCCGCCCGGGCTGCCGTCGTAATTGGGCGTCAGGCTGGCGCGCACAAAGGCTTGGGCCCCAGGGGCTACGAGCTGGGCGCCGGGCTGCAGGCTGATGGCCGCGCCGGCCAGGTTCAGGCGCGAGGCGGTGAAGCCAGCGTTGTCGTCCGAGCTCAGGGGCTTGCCGTCGGCGCCGTTGTTGTCGGGCTTGATCTCGGTGCGGCTGTCGCCGCCGAGGATCAGGCTGCCGCCCGTGCGGGCGCGCTTGTACTGCGCATCCGAGGGCGTGGTGTTGGTAGACGCCCCGGCCGCATTGCCTTGCGCCAGCAGAAAGATCGAGCCGTTCTGCGCCACGCTGGTGGTGGCCGACACGCGGCCCAGCTGGTTCACCGCCATGCCCACCAGGGTGGTGTTGCCGCGCGGGGTTTCAATCACGCCGGGCTGGGCATTGGCCGTGCCCGGCGCAGCGGCTGCGCGCCCGGCGTTGGTGACCGTGCCATCGCCCGCATCCTTGCCGAGATCGGCCTGGCCCACCTCGACCAGCAGGCCGCGCAGGGCCGGCACATCGGGGTTGGACTCCGAGGCGTAGAGCGTCTGGCTCAGCCGCTCCTTGGAGGTCGAGGGCAGGCCCAGATAGACCTCGGCCCCGGCGCCCAGCACCACCTGGCCGCCGGGCGCGCTGATCGTGCCGGCGTTCTCCACCTTTTTTGCGAACAGGAAGATGCGGCCGCCCTCGGCGCTGCGCAGCTCGGCGCCCGGTGCCACGCTCACATAGCTGTCGGCGAACAGGGCTGCGCCCGTGCGGCCGCCTTCGGCCGCGGCGTCGTAGCGGAAGGCCGGGTCGCCGCCGAGGATGTTGTTGGCAAAACCGTTCTTGTAATCCTCGTCGCGCGGCTTGAGCGAGGTGGCGATCAAGCTGCCCACATCGATGCGGGCGCCGCTGCCGAACAGGATGCCGTTGCGGTTGTAGAGCAGGATCTCGCCGCCGTTGGTGGCCTTGAGGCTGCCGAAGATCTGGCTGGGGTTGGCGCCGCCGATGCGGTTCAGGGCGCTGGCATTGCGCTGCGCCATGTCGAAGGTGACCGAGCTCTGCGCGCCGATGTCAAAGCTCAACCAGTCGTAGATGGCGCGCTGGCTGTCTTGCTTGATGAGCATGTCTGCGCCGCCGCGGGCATTGGGCACGCCCTGCGGCAGGCCGCTCTGGCCGCTGCCGAAGACGCGCCAGCCCGGGGCCGGCTGGGGCAGGGCGTTGACCTTGGGCGCCGCTTGCGTCTGGGCCTGCGCCTGCCAGGGCATCACCGTGGCCAGGGCCGCCACCAGGGGGTGCAGCAGGGCATGGCCCCAGTGCGGCACCGGCGGTGCGGCATGAGACAGAGTGCCCGCCTGCGGCAGCGGCGGGGGTGTCAGGCGAGAGGCAAGCGAAGAGGCAGGACGACGCGACATGGCAGCAGGGGCACGAGGCTCAGAATTTCACGGCCATGCGTGCATGCACGCGCTGGCGGGGGGTGTCGGTGAAGGCAATCGCCTTGTGGGCGCGGGCGGCGATCAGCTCAAAGCTGAAACCGGCCCGGCTGCCGAAGCGGATGCCCCAGCCGCTGCCCAGCAGGGGCTGGCGGCGGTTCTGTCCAGGGTCGGGGTTCAGGGTCTGCAGGCGGCCGGCGTCGACAAAACCCAAGAGGCTCAGCTCGGCCACATCGTCCAGCGGCGCGCCCGGGTGCTGGCGGCGCAGCCAGTCGGCCAGGTTGGCGCTGCGCAGCTCCAGCGAGACCAGCAGGCCGTGGTCGCCCACCGCCGCGCCCTCCTGATAGCCGCGCACCGATTCGGCGCCGCCCAGCGAGAACTGCTCGGCGCTGCTCAGCTGCTGCGAGGCCAGCTGGCCCGAGAGCCGCGCCAGCGCGCTGCCCCAGGGCCCCTGCTCGGTGTGGCGCAGGTCCACGCGCAGGGCCGCAAAGCCGCCATCGGCGCCCTTGCGCTTGCAGCGGAACTGGTCGTCGATGCCGATGCTGCCGTCTTCCAGCTCGCAGCCCGTAATGCGCCGCGCCATCAGCGGCCGCAGGCCGAAGCCCAGGCTAGCGTTGAGCTGGGTCTGGCGCTCGGCCGAGAACCAGTTGCCGGTGTAGGCCACTTGCAGCGGCAGGTAGCGCAAGGGCTTGGCCAGGCGCAGCTCGCCCAGGCTGATCTGCTCTTGAACATCGCGGTAGTCCGCGCCCAGGCTCAGGTTGTGCAGGCTGCCTTCAGCGCCGGGCAGATTGATCGCGTAGCGCAGGCCCAAGGTGTCGCCCTTGCCCAGCACCTTGGTGCCGCCCAGGGCGTCGATATTGCTGTTCGAGTGAACCGCGTAGAAGCCCAGGTTGTCGCCGCCCTCGAGCGGAATGCCGTAGTTCAGCACGAAGACGCTGGTCTGCGCGCTGTGGTTGGGCGCGGTGGTCAGGGTCAGGCCCAGGTTGTGGCCGCGTTGCCAGAGGTTGTCGTAACGCAGCTGGCCGGTCACGCGCAGAGGGTCGGTGTTGGCCGTGCCGGCATTGCTGGCTTCCAGCGAGCCGCTCAGCGGCAGGCGGTCTTTCACCTGCAGTTCCGCCTCCACCGTGCCGGGCTGGCGGCCTGGCCGCAGTACTGGCTGCACGCGCCGGTCTTCGCTGTTGTTGACTGTGGCCAGCTGGGCCTGCATCTCGTTGAAATTGGGCACCTGGCCCGGTGCCAGCGCAGCCACGCGGCTGCGGATCACGCCCTGGTCAAAGTAGCGCGCGCCGGTCACCGCCAGGCGCTCGACCCGGCCCTCGATCACCTGCAGGCGGATCACGCCGCCATCGACGCGCTGCTCCGGCAGGTCCACGAAGACGGTCAAAAAGCCGGCGCTCTGGTAGGCCTTCTCCAGCGCCGCACGCGCCGCCTCGGCATCGGCAAGCGCCCGCTGCGGGCCCATGAAGGGCAGCAAGGCCTGCTCGATCACCAGCGCCCCCAGCACCGTGTTGCCCTCGACCTCGAACTCCAGGATGTCAAAGCGCGGCGCCTGCTCCGCGCTGGCCGCCGGCTCGGGCGTGGCGCGCGGCGCCTCCTGGGCCCAGCCCGGCGCAGCACAAAGCAAGGCCAGCACGGCCGTGCTCAGCGCCGGCACGAGACGGCCACGCGCGGGCGGCAGCACGGGGCGCGGCAGGGCGCAAGAAATCCGGCAGGTCGGCAAGGGCAAGAACGACATGAATCCCAGCCCGGCTAGAGGCTGACTCCCTGGATGGATGGATAGACGAATCAATGAATGAACGAACGAAAAGGAGAAGCAGCAGCGAGGAGCAAAACCTGGACGTCAGCGCGAGCGGCAAGCAAGCAAACAAGCACGCCTGCGCTGCCGGTGAGCTGCAAACGCCCGAGCTCAGCGCCAGTCACCTGGCCCGCGTGGTGGCAGTGTCCCGAGCCGTGGTGAATCCGCGATGAAGCGCCGTGGTCCGAACGGCAGGGGGAGTAAAGGCTCGAAGCGAGGTGGCAGGCGAAGGCGCAGGCTCAGCCCGCGAGCCGCTGGGGCTCGCGGGGCCGCCTGCTGCGCAGGGGCGTGCTCGCCGAGCAGATCAGGCTTGCGAGGCGCCGCTGCTGTTGCGTGTGCTACTGTTGCTGCGGCGGCGCGCATGGGCCGCCAGGCCCAGCAGGCCCAGAGCCATCAGGCCCCAGCTCTGCGGCTCGGGCACGGCCGTCACGGCCTGCTGCGCGGCCAGGCTGCCGTTGAGGAAAAGCGCCGCTGCATCGGGCGCATTGGCCACATCGTCGCCAGCCAGGGCCAGGATCTGGCGAGCAAAGCCGCTCTGCGCGCTGTAGTCGGTGAAGGAAAGCCGGCTGCGGCCGAAATCGGTGCTCACCAGGCTGCGCGGGTTGGAGCCTGCCAGGGTGTAGCTGAGCACGTACTTGCTGGAATTGGGGTCCTTGATCAAGCCCCAGTAGCCGTCACCGCTGAGGTTGTCGAATTCGTCGTAAACGATGGGCTGGTATCCATCCACTTCGCCATCAACGGCGAAAGCCGTGGCCCGATAGAACCAGGAAGACGTGCCAAGAGAATTCCCCATGCACAACACGGCATTTGCAAGACAGTCTCCAGCTGCCAATTTGTTGTTCTTTGCGAAAAAACTGGTGCGCATTCCTGCATAGGTCAGGGTGTTGCCGGCCGCATTGCTGGCCAGGGCGCTGCCGTTTTCTTCCGTATTCAGCGTGCTCATGTAGAGCGTCGCTGGGTTGGAAGCGGCCAGATTCGCAAGGTATTTGTTCGGCTCTTCCAGCGGCCCACTGAAACCCCGACTCTCGATGTCTTTCATGCTCGAAAAGTTGGCGGACTGGGTTGCGACGCTCCCGCTGTTGTTCAACGTGAAATACACGTTCTTCTCGATATCCTGGCCCCCGCCCAGATTGTTCGCCATCACGATCCATCGCACGCTGGCCAGATCCGCATTTTCTAGAAAGATCTTCAGGGCTGCGTCGGAGGCCGGATCCAGGGACGTGAACAGCGAAGCTCCCACGTCCTGCTGCGCCGTGATCCAGAAGTCATTGGCGACCAGCCCAAGGTCTTTGATGTAGGTCATCTCCGCCTTCTTCTGGTCCAGCAGGAGCAGCACAAGCTCGGACTTTTGACCAGCGGTTTCAAGTTTGGCCTGTGCAGGTGCGAGAGCTGCGGCGCACAAGGCCAGACCCAGCAGAGGGCGCAAAAAGGGTGAGCGAGTTGGCAAAGCGTTCAGCATGAAAATATTCCTCAAAGCCAGATGCAGGGCAAAGGCCCGATGCCCGTCAGTTTGCGCAAGCGATGTGAAACGCCGATGCCATCCAGAAGGCCCCGGAATGAGCCATTCGGCCTAAAGGGGAGCCAGGAGGTCTTTGTTTCTGGTGCAGCAACTGAGTTTCGGCAAATACCCGCGCTCGAATCAGCATTTGCTGAATCAGAGAACTGAAAAAGAGAAAAACGGGGTCGAACGTCCGACCCCGTTTCATTCGTGCCGAGATGCGCCCGACCGGCGGCCGGGCTGCGATCTCGCGGCAATTAGCGCGACAGCTTCAGCACCGAGCAGCTGTCATTGGCCGAGCGAGCCACGCGCGAGGCGAAGGGCTTGTCGGCAGCCGGCAGGGCCGGGTACTGGGCGGGCGCCCAGGTCGAGGACGGGGCCATCACGCCTTGTTGCGTGTCCACATCGGCCTTGGCCAGCGAAGCGGGCTTGGGTGCGCCGTTGCGGATGGCGGCGATGAAGGCGATCTTGTCAGCGTTCAGATTGGGGTTGGTGGTGTTGTACTGCAGGGTGGACTCGTAGACAAAGTCATAGTCACCGTAGATGGCACCGCGGCCGGTGCTGGCGTCATAGCGCAGGGGCTGAGCGCCGTCGAGCTTGACGTAGCGGTACTTCTTGTCGCCGCCATTGGCCAGGGGGTTGTTTTCGCGGCCCAGCACGCCGATGGCGTAGGCGCCGGCGATGTTTTCCACGGTGCTACCGATGCAGGTCTCGACATTGCCGGTGCCGGCGCCTTCATTGACCACATAGGTGCCGCCGGTGGCAGTGTGCACCGGGGCGGCAGCGCTGGCCTGGCGCAGGGCGTTGGCGGTGGACAGGCCGCAGGGGTTTTGGGCGAAGTAGGCGTTGGACGCGGCTTGCGTGCCCGAGCTGGGCTGGCGGCGGCAGATGTTCAGGGTCTTGGTGTGCACCGAGGCGTCCACGGCCGGGCTGATCACCAGGCCCCAGCCGCGCTGGCTGGTGTTGGAAGCGGTCAGGCCGCCGGTCAGGGCGCCGCGCACCCAGGTGGTGGGCAGGCTGGGACGGTTGGCGTCGCTGTCGTCCTGGGTCAGGCCTTGGGTGGCTTGCAGGGCGCGATAGGCGCGCAGATTCACGGCCACGCCGAAGATGCCTTGCACGAAAGGCTTGACGTCCAGGCTGCTCAGGTCCACCGGAGCGGACGGGCCGCTGGTCGGATCGCCAGGAACGGTGTCTGCCAGATTGACGGTGGCGTTCAGCAGGCCGGGTTCGACGTCGGAGATGCCGGCGTCAGACACGCGGTTGCTGGTCGTGCCGCAGAGGTAGTTCGGCACCTGGATGTCGGTGAAGTTGGGGGTGGCGGTGACCACGCAGGAGGCGTCCACATTCATGTGGGCGATGGGCGTGTTCAGGGCGATGGGGGCCACGCCTTGGCCGGAGCCGCCTTGGTCGCGCTTGGTGACCAGCACCGGGGTGCCGGCGGCATAGTTGCCCACGGCCACGCCCAGGTTGCAGCTGTAGGCGCGGTGGTTGGCGCCGGCGGCGTTGTTGAAGAACACGTGCATGGTGCTCGTGTCGCAGATTTCCTGGACGTAAGCACCCAGGGACAGGCGCAGGGCCGAGGCGCCCGAGAAGGTGATTTCCTTCAGGGTGCCGGCAGTGCGGGCGTCAGCGATTTGGGTGGGGGTCAGGGCGTGGGCGCTGGAGACAGCGGCCAGGCCGGCGGCGATGGCGAGGAGGCGGAGCTTCATGATGAAGAGAGCTTTCGTCAGAGTGGAAACAAAAAAACGACTGGACGGGGACTTGCTTGTTGGGGGGGCAGTTCAGCCCCTCCCCGCCGATGCGTGGCGGAGGGAAGGGCTGGGCTGTTGTGGCGCCGCCAGCTTGCAGCGGCCGGCCGCGTCTTGGCACGCAACCGGCAGCCAGAACGCCCCTCACAGGGCGCTTCGGCGGGCGCCGGCCCCAATCAGACGGCGCGGCGGCGGCGGGCCATGAAGGCCACGGCGCCCAGGCCGGCCAGCATCAGGGCATAGGTCTCAGGTTCCGGCACGGCGGAGACATTGGTCACGGCGATGGTCTGGCCGTCGAAGCTGACCTTGACGTTCTCGAAGGCTTGGGCGCCCACGAACAGGTCATAGTCTTCCGGATCGGTCGGGGTGACATGGACCAGGGCGGAATCGACACCGACCTTGTTGCCGATCTTGGTGAAGGCATTGCCCCAGTTGAAGAAGCGGTCACCGGCATAGCCCGAGGTGCCCACGGGGTTGTAGCTGGAGCCGTTGAGCTGGGTCGGGTGAGTACCCGTGCCGCCGCCTGCAATGATGAGGCCGGTCGAGCCGCCAAAGCTGCTGTCGAAGCTGTTGGCCGTCAGGCTGTTGCTGATGGTGGCGGCGCTGACGCCGGTGCCGACCGTGGTCAGCACATGCTTGTCGGTCAGGTCGAAAGTGCCTGCGCCTTCGTAGACGAACAGCGACCAGCGGATGCCGTTGATGCTGTTGGAAGCGCCGTTGAACAGGTCAGGGCGGGTGGACACGAACTCGGACCAGCCGGCTGTGCCGACCACGCTTTGGCTCAGCAGGGTGCCCGGGGTGCCGGCGCTGGCCAGGCCCAGCATTTGCTGGAAGGTGACGCCGGTGTCCAGCACATAGGAGCCGTTGTTGTCGCCAACCACCAGGAACAGCTCGGAGCCAACGGACACGGCCTTGATGGTGGCGAAGGCGGGAGTGCTGGCAACAGCAGCCAGGGCGGCGACGGCCGCGATGAGTTTCAGCTTCATGGGTGAGTACTCCAGTACAGAGGTTTGAAGAAAGTGAACAAGTGAAGGCCAGTGGCCCGGATGAAACACGGAGGGATGACATCAGCCCTCGTCCGAGGCCCGGCGTGGATCCACCGGCCACGGGCAGCGGGCGCAGCACCTGGACATCACCGATGGAGTGCGAGCGTCCTTGTTTGAATCCATGACTCAATAAAGCGCGCTCAGACTCGGCGGTGGCACTGGGTGCCCGGGGCTTCCCGAAGCAAAGCAAAGAACAGCTGTCGTCCTGCGACAGGGCGGACTGTGGCAGCGTGAAGTGACGCTCGTATGCGTGCAAATTTGAGGTTTGCGCGCCGAATGGACTAGGGTTGTGGCGTGTTTGAGACGCTGGGGAGGGCTGGCACCCGTTCTTTCATGACCGTGAGCGCCAAGCTGCTGCCCCCTTGTCCAAACGCCCGCTCGCCCAAACGCCGTCGCTTGTCACGGCGCCTTCATGCGAACGGCCTATGGTGCGCGCCATGAGAACGCCACATCGCTCCGCCTTTATGTTCACGCGCCTGCTGCGCAAGACACCCGCCAGCCTGGGCCTGGCCACCGCCGTAGGCCTGGGGGCCTGGGCCTTGGCCGCACAAGTTCAGCCGACCAAGCCGGGCCGGGCCCATGCCGCTGCGGCCGGTACCGAGCTGATCGTCAAGCTGGCCGATGCGGGCCGTGACCGGGCCCAACAAGAGGCCCAGCTGCGCCATCTGCTGGCCGAGCATGGCCTGCCGCTGCGCGCGCAGCAGCCCTTGGGCTCGGGCTGGTGGCGCCTGCAGGCCAAGGCCACAGCCCCGGCGGCAGCGATGAGCCAGCGCGAGCCATGGCTGCAGACCCTGCGCGCCGATGCCCGCATCGGCCATGCCATGCCCGACATGCGCGAACAGCGTGCGGCCGTGCCCAACGACCCCATGTTTCGCAACAGCAGCGATCCGAAGAACAGCCAGTGGTGGCTGGACGACCAGGCCGCCGAAGGCAACCCGGCGGCCGCTGGCTTCACCAAGGCCTGGGATCTGAGCAAGGGCTCCGCCTCGGTGGTGGTGGCGGTGCTGGATTCGGGCGTGACTTCGCATGGTGACCTCAACGCCAATCTCTTGAGGGGCTACAACTTCGTCAGCAAGCCCGAGTACGCCAACAACAGCGTGGGCCGCAGCGATGGCGCGGCCGACCCCGGCGACGCCTTGAGCAAAGCCGAACACGACGGCAACCTGGCCCTGTGGGACGGCTGCCTGGTGAACGAGAGCAGCAGCTGGCACGGCACCCTGGTGGCGGCCCAGCTGGCGGCCGTGACCAACAACGGTGGCGGCGTGGCCGGCATGAACTGGAACGGCCGCGTGCTGCCAGTGCGGGTGTCGGGCAAATGTGGCGCCTCGGTCGGCGATATGGTGGACGGCATGCGTTGGGCCGCCGGCCTGCCCGTGGCCGGTGCGCCGGCCAATGCCAACCCGGCCAAGATCGTGGTGATCGGCTTTGCCGGCGTGACCTCCTGCGACATCAACGACGCCAATGCCGATGTGGCCGCCGCCGCACGCCTTTACCGCGACGCCATCGAGGAGCTGCGCAAGCTCGGCGTCATGGTGGTGGCCGCCGCCGGCAACTACCGCGGCGCGGTGGGCCGCCCGGCCAATTGCGCCGGCGTCTTCGGCGTGGCCGCGGCCAACCGGCAAGGCTTCAAAGCCATCTACTCCAACTTCGGCAAGGAAGTGCAGCTGCTGGCCCCAGGCGGCGATGCCGACAGCGGGCGCACCTGCGACGCCGACCTGGCTGACAGCGGCCTGGTCTCGGCCAGCAACAATGGCAAGACAGCGCCGGGCACCGCCGGCTACAGCGCCGTCAGCGGCACCAGCTTTGCCGCGCCCCAGGTGGCCGGTGCGGCCGCGCTGATGTGGTCGCTCAACCCGGGCTTGAGCCTCAACCAGATCGAATCCGGCCTCAAGCTGAGCGCGCGGCCCCATGTGACGGCCGCAGCCCTGGGCTATTGCAGCAGCAGCAATTCCAGCCGCTGCACCTGCACGACCGAGACCTGCGGCAGCGGCCTGCTGGACGCGGCCGAGGCGGTGAAATACGCCCAGGCGCCGGTCAGCTACACGCCGCCGGTGCGCAGCGCCCAGACCCTGCAAAGCACGGCCTTGAGCCGCTGCGGCCAGGCACAGGGCAGCACGCCCATCCCCGCGCCTGCTCCGGCCCCTGCGCCAGCGCCTGCACCGGCGCCCACCCCGGCTCCAGCACCCAGCCCCACGCCCGCCCCCGCGCCCAGCTCGGGTGGCGGCGGCGGTGGCGCGGCCTCGCCCTGGTGGCTGGCCGGCCTGGCCCTGGCGGCGGTGGCGCTGCGCACGCCGCGCAGGCGCGAGGACAAGCCTGCGGCCGATCACTGAACCACGCCGCCGTGAACCTGCAGCCCCAGCTCTCGCC
>JAIXSD010000424.1 GCA_027484885.1 Rubrivivax sp. | reverse complement strand
CCGAGCCGGTACAGCGTGAACATGGCGATGTAGAACAACATCTCCACCTCCAGCGTCCAGTAGACCCCGTCCACATGCGGAATGTGCGCAAAGCCGTGAAGCATCACCAAATTGGCGGCGGCCTGCCAGGCGCTGACCTCTTTGCCTGGCAGCCCGAAGATGCTAACCACGGTGAAGGTCAGGGCAATCGCCAGCCAGTAGGACGGGAACAGCCTGCTGAAGCGCGAGACCACGAAATCCATGGGCTGCTTGCAGCGATCCAGCGTCATGAAG
This sequence comes from Rubrivivax sp., assembly GCA_027484885.1. Taxonomy (GTDB): domain Bacteria; phylum Pseudomonadota; class Gammaproteobacteria; order Burkholderiales; family Burkholderiaceae_C; genus Paucibacter_A. The sequence goes on along the minus strand of JAIXSD010000424.1, from coordinate 5,880 downwards.
ATCACGAAGCCGCTGATGATGAAAAACAGGTTCACGCCCAGATGACCCCAGGGCACGGATAAGCTTGCGCTGATGGCGGGCGCAAACAGCTTCTGGTGCTGGGTGGTGTAGTGGAAGAGAACGACGGCCAAGGCCGCCAAGCCCCGCAGGGCGTCGACCTGATCCAGGCGCATGGCGCTGCCGGGTGCTGAGGCAGAAGGCGTGGAGCTCATGCCGTGCGCTTTCGCTGATTGATTTTTTGAGCCAGCGCCGAGCCCAGCGAACTGAACTCCAGCCACAGCGGATGTTGTAGCGCCTTGATGGCCAGCAGCCAGACAGGGATGGACAGAGCTGCGGCGGCCATCAGCATTCGCACGAAATTGTCGGCATTGAGGGGCACAAACTGCAGCAGCAGCCAGGCGGGAATGAAGCTCAGCACGGCAACCACCGCGCTGCTGCGGCAGGCCGCGAACAAATGCAGCAAGCGGAAGTCCACCACCTTGTGCAGCAAAGCATGGGACAGCGCGCCGGTGCCCAGAGCCGCCAGCAAGAGGCCCCAGCAGGCGCCGACCAGGCCGAAAGGAATGACCAAGGCCAGGGCCAGGAGGCGGAAGCACTGGGTGGCGAACTGCAGCTTGGTCGCCAGATCGATGCGGCCTTGAGCGATCAGCATTTCTCCGGCCAGGTAGTAGGGCAATTCGGCCGCTGCCACAAGGCAAAGGATCTGGGCCAGCGGCACGCTGTCCAGCCACTGCGAGCCGTAGAGGATGCGGATGGCCGAGTAGGCGAGCAGGCCGATGAACAGGAAGAAGGGCCAGCCGATGCCAGTTAGCAAGGCCAGGGCTTTGATGTAGCCGGTCTTGGCATCTTCACCGGCCCGCGCGGCCCGAGCGAAGTAGGGCAGGCAGATCGGCATGACGGCGCGCAGCACCGTGCGGTTGAAGATCTCCATCAAACCATTGGCCCGGCTGTAAAAAGCCACGGCGGCCATGTCCAGCACACGGCCGATCACGGCCTCGGGGGCGCTGCGGCCGGCCTGCGAAAACAGGTAGATGCCGGTGGCCTGTTTGCCGAAGCGGATGACCTCGCCGATGCCTTTAAGCCCAGGCCAGCGCGGCATGCTGGCCGGCCGCATGAAGTTGGCCAAGGCCACGGTCCAGACGATGGATGCCAGCGAAGACCAGGCCATGCTCATATAGCCCAGTCCGCCCAAGGCGCAAGCCATCACGACCACAAAGCCGACGATGTTGGCGCTGATGTTGACCAGGAAGATCGGCCGGTAGTTCATGTCCCGCCTGAAGCAGGCCATGGTGACTGCGCCGAAAGGCACGAGCAAAAAGTTCAAAGACAGCACGCGCAGCACATCGGTCACGCCGTCCTGACGGTAGAACTCGCCAACCCAGCTGCTGCCAAAGAAGAGCAGCGCCGCCATCAACCAGGACACACCGATATTGGCCGCCAATGAGGCCCGGATCTTCTCGTCGGTCAGCTCTTTCTCCTGGATCAGGTACTCAGCGACCCCGAAATCCCGGAAGGTCGAGGCCAGGCTGGACAGCACGGCCGCCACCGCAAAGATGCCGATCTCGGTCGGGTTCAGCAGGCGCGAGATGACCAGGGTGCTCAGCAGCTGCAGGACCACGCCCAGGTAGTTGTCGGCCAGAGAATAGGCCAGGGAACGGCGGACAGTGGTCATGAGGACGAGGGCATCTCGGGCGCAAACAAGGTCAAAGGGCGGGTGGGCCCGGCTTCAGCGACTGCCGGTGGCGGCGCTGGCCGGTGCACTGGGTGCCGAAGCTGCGGCAGCTGCGGCATTCGCCCCAGCGTCTGTCGCGCCCGATGCGGGCGATGTGTGCGGAATCACCTTGGACGGGTCACCTCCAAAGCGTCGGAAGGCGCTGCGCAGTTCGGGGGAATCGGGGGCATGGCGCAAACCCTCTTCGATCAACTCCCTGGCGGCGTCTCGTTGCCCGGCCTTGAAGAGCACATCGGCCCAGCCGATGTAGGCCGGTGCGTAGCCAGGCTTGAGCTGGCGGGCATTGTCGTAGGCGTCAAAGGCCTTGCTGAAGTCTTCCAGCTGCAAGGCGGCATCGCCGATGCGGGCGTACACCTCGGGCTTGAGGCGGAAATCGGCCGAGGCATTGTTGATCACGTACTCAAGGTCGTTGATAGCCGTGGTCACCAGATGTTTGCGCTTTTCCTTGTTGGGCGCCATGCTGGCGCGCCGCAGGCTGACCAGGGCCCAGCAATAGTGGTGCACATGCTTGAAGGTCTCGCCCATGCGCGCGCCCCAGTACGCCCATTTGGGGTGAGAAAAAGAGTAGACCGGGTAGTTCAGGCGGTCCTGGCAGAAGTCCGGCAGCAGGGAGATTTCCCCGGCGGTGAAATTGCCTTGTTCGGCCCCTCGCGCAGGCCCGACCAGAGCCAGGCACAAGGCGGCCATCACCAGCAAGGCGCGGTGGAGCAAGAGGCCGCGAGCGGCGGTGGCACTGGAGATAGGCTTGGCTTGCATATCAGGCATTGTCAGCGACGTTCGGGGCTTGCGCAGCACCGCTTTCTGGTGATTTGCGCAGTCTTTGCAAGACCTGGTTCAGGCGGGCGGCGACCGGCCTGAAGATTTCGGCCAGCCGATCTCGTACATGCAGGCGCAGGCCGGGCCAGGTCCTGGGGTTGTAAGCCACCCAGCCCCAGCGTTCGCGCCTTTGGCTGAGCCAGCGCTTTTTGTAGGGATCGTCGCCGATCAGGTAGTCCACTTCCTTCACCTGATCGATGTCGATCACATGCTTCATCACCTCGGCCGTCAGCACGCTGCCTGGGGCGAAGCGCTTGTACTCTTCGTCGTAGGCCACCTTGTAGATGTCCGCCCGGCCATGCGACGAGAGCCAGAGCTGGGCGGCGATGGGCGTGTCGCCATGCCAGGCCAGGCCCAGGCGCAGCCATCCACGCTGCGCGCACTTGCGCATCAGGTTGGGGATGAAGTCAGGGTAGGGCTCGGGCTTTTTCCAGCTGCGCGCGTAGACCGAGGCAAAGGCCTCCAGGCCACGCTCCAGATCGGCCGGGTCGCAGATCACCTCCAGGCGGCCCTGTTCTAGCAGCAGCTTCTTGCGCATGCGGCGCACCGTGCCGCGCAGGCTGGTGCTCAGCTGATCGACAAAGGCCTCGCCACCGATGGTGATGGTCTGGAACCAGTTGCCGAAGCAGAAATACGGATGGGTCTTCAGGCCGGCCTGGCGCATGCCTTCGCCCAGCATGCGGTAGGCGTCGGAATCATGATCCAGCGGCGCAAAGTAGAGCGCATAAGTCTCAGGCCGCTGGGCCAGGATCAGCCGGAACATCTGCGCGATGTCGGCAACCTGGGTTTCTGGGGCCAGGGCCGGTGCGTAGAGCGCGGTGTAGTAATTGCCCAGCGCCACCAGGCGCCCATGGTGGGGCGCGCGGTCCATCTCCATGCGAACCGGCAGCACGATCAGGGGCTTGCCCTGGCGCCGCAGCACGTAGAAGCCCGGGTCGTCGTCGGCTGTCATGACGGTGTCGAGCAGGACTTGGTACCAATCTGAGCTGAACTGTGCCGATCGCCGCTCGGCTTGCGCCATCAGGGCTTTGACGTCTTCGGGGAACTCGCCTGGCTGCTTGTAGAGCTCCAAGGTGTCATCTGCTTGAGGCATGGTTGGGTCGAGCAAGGCGGGTGTGAAGAAGCGCCGGGCTCGGCGCGCGGCGCTGAAGGTTCGGGCCAACAAGGCATGGCGATACAAGCTGAAGTGCAGGATCAGGCGAGTCTCGCTGCCCCAGGACAAGAGGTCTTGGTCGGCATTGGTGTAGAACTCGATGCGTCGGCCTGGGTAGCGTTGGTGCAGGTTCCTAATGACAAACATCAGCAGTATCCTTCCCGGCGCCAGTTTGGCATAAGCCTCTGCATAGGTGGTTTTGAGAAAAACCACCGATTCGTTGCGCAGAATCACCAGGCGAGAGGCGACCATCTCGGCCCCCAGCCACATCTCGAACACCAGCGCTTTGCCCAGCTGGGCGAACTCGCCCATGATGTCCCGGTAAAAGTGTCCCTGCTCGTTGTCGGCAGTCAAAGCCGTTCCGGTGCTGCCTTTCCAGCCGCGCGATTCCAAGGCCGCATAGCGAAGCACGGCGTCGTCAATCTCCGGTGCTTGATCCACGATCCGGAACTCGGGCTGCAGCCCTTCTTCCTGCATGCGGCGTTCATAGCGCCGCATATTGCTGGTGAGTTTTTTGTGCCGGCTGGCCCAGTAGCTTTCAAAGCTGCCGGTCATGGGAATGGCGATGGTGCGCGCATGCTCGAGCGTGCGGCTGGCCGCACGCGGCGTGGCTTCGAGTCCGCCTGTTTGCGTGAAGCCCGTGTCGATGCACATCAGGTCCAGCGCCCATGCTGGAGAGGGCAGATGGCGCAGCAGGTCTTGAGCGGCGGCCAGATCCGGCAGCAGGGCCGGGGCGATCTGCGCCTGGCTCGGCAGGAAGGTGGCCCAGGTGCCGAAGTCGCGGCGCCGCAGCACCAGCATGGCGTCGGCCTTGCCCTCCAGGCGGCGCACGCAGAGCAACTCGCGGCCACTGCCGAAATGGCGTAGCAAATGATTGACGAACCCACTCCAGAGCATGGGGTGCGCGCGGAAGCTGCGGCTGTTCAGCTCATCCCACTCCACACTGAACTCGCCGAGGTCGCGTTGCAGTGCATGGCAGCTCCAGACGCCGCTCACGCGACGGCTCCTGTGGGCTTCAGTCCAGCACCGTTCAAACAGGCATGCAGGGTTCGCTCCATCCAAGCCCATTGATCCTCGCTCAAGCCTTGGTGGCAGGGCAGGTGCAGCAGGCCCAGGCGGTAGCGGCTGGCGGTGTTGCATGGCGAGGCCAGCTCATCGTCCCAGCGCCAGATCGGCAGACCGGCATGCTTCAGTACCGCAAAGTGCAGCTCGGGCGCGTCCAACAGCACCGGGAACATATAGGGCACCGAGGACTCTGGCAGCCTTTCGTGCAGGGGGAGCAGCTGAGGCAGGTTCTTGCACAGCGCCAGCCAACGCTGGAAGTTGGCGCGCCGCCGCTCTTGCACAAGCTTCAGCGGTGTGCGCGCCAGGATGAAGTTGGAGATGGGCAGGTGGTGGCAGCCTTCATCGCTGGGCAGGTAATGCGAGGAAATGCCCACACAGTCTTCTTCCCACTCATGTGCCGGCGCTGCACGGGCCACGGCCTGCGGGTTGGGCTCTTTCCAGGCCGGCGCGCGGCCCGGCCGGGCCGCCAGTTCACGCAAGAGCGCCGCGGCCTGACGCCAGCCTTGGCGCCCGGTGGCAGGCGCCGAATTGCCTGGCTTCAGCGGGGTGCCCGGCCTGGACCAAAGCAGCCCCATCTCCGGCACGGGAATGAATTTGTAGGGGCTGGACACCGCGAAGTCGCCATGCGAGCCCATGCCCTCCGGCAGGCAGCTCGGTCCAAGTGCCAGCCCATGTGAGCAGTCTTCAATCAGGCAAAGCTGATGCGTGGCGCACAGGTCCTGCAGCGCTGTCAGGACCTCTGCTGTTTGCGCAATGCCGAAGAAGTGGGTCAGCAGCAGGCAGTCGCCGCGCTGCGCATGGGACTGAAGAAGCGCACGCAGCGCCGACACATCGACGCTCAGGTCGGCCTTCAGCAGGTAGAGCACGATGTCCGCGCCGAGCCGCAAGCCTGGGTCTGCCATGGTGGGGCAGTGGTAGCTCGGAACGAACAGCCGTTTGCCGGGTCCTAGCCCTGCGCGGCAAAACGCTTCGTGCAGCGCGTAGCGCCCCCGCAAAAACACCTGTGTGCGTGTGGTATCCAGCGTCACACCATCTCGGCGCAGGAGGCTGAGTTGGCGGCGATCAAGCGGCGCCAGCATCGGCACGGCCGCACGCGGGAAATTGCAAGGGCTGG
>JAIXSD010000247.1 GCA_027484885.1 Rubrivivax sp. | reverse complement strand
TTGTCATCGAGGATGATGGCGCGGGCCAGATTGGCCTGAGCCAGGGCGTTGGCGTCCGGGCCGGGGCGCAAGATGTTGGTCGGGTTCAGCAGGCGGCCGCCGGCGGCCAGGGTCAGCTGACCGTAGCGGCCGAGGAAGTAGTTCTGCTGCACGGTGATGGGGCCGGTCAGCGTGACCAGCATGCCCTCGTAAGCCTCCAGCGCGCCGGGTGCGAGGCGGCTCAGGTCCACGGCCGTGGGCTCGATCTGGTGGCCGCTGCTCAGCACCGTCAGGCCGCTGATGTTCTTCAGCTGGGTGATGGTGCCCTGGCCGGCGGTGAACTCGGTGACCACGCCGCTGAGCTGCAGCTTCTGGCCCACGGCCACGGTGGGCGCAGTGCTGGTGAAGACGAAGATGCCGTCCGAGGTGGCGGGGTTGCCGTCACCCAGCGGGTCTTGCAGGTAGAAGCCGGTGGGGCTCAGATAGGTGACCACGCCGCCGGTGCTGACGGTCTGGTTCAGCAGCGGGCTGCTGGCGCCGCTGCCCTGGATGGCGGGGATGGTCACCGCGCCGGAAACATTGACCTTGAAGCTGCAAACTGCCGTCTGCGCTTCGTTGTTCGCCCACTGCAGATTGAGGCTGTAGCTGCCGCCGCCGACCGAGGCATCCACCTCGATCTCGGCCGTGGCCACGCCGCCATCGGCCTGGGCCGGGGTGAAGGCGCCCAGGGTGATGCCGGCGGGCCAGCTGCCGGAGATGGCGCGGGCATTGACGATGCTGTCGGCGTCGCTGGCGGTCACATTGAAGCGGCTGGTCTGGCCGGCCGTGGCCGAGCTGTCGGGGCAGACCGGCACGATGGGCTGGTCGCCCGGCACCGTGCCGCCGCAGACATTCGCCGGCGTGGCCGAGTTGCGCAACAGCGGGCTGCCGATGTCGAAATCCTGGCTGTTGTTGTTGTCGTCCTTGCAGCCGGCGCTCTTGCGCAGGGCCGATGTGGTGTTGCTCAGCGCCGGTGTCGGCGCGGTCTCGAAGCCATTGGCGCCGCCATAACCGACCAGGTCGACGTAGCTGCCGGCGGCCGGGTTGGCGCCGCTCAGGGCGCTGCTGTTGGCCACCAGGGCGACCTTGCCGGCGCTGGCGCTGAGGTTGAGCGTGCCGGTGCCGTCTTGAGTGCTGATGTCGGCGCCGAGGCTGCCGCCCGTGCCCTGGCGGATCAAGAGGTAGCGGCCCGGCTGCAGCACGGTGTTGCTGAGATTGCTCAGGGCCGAGACGTTCCAGTTGCCGGTGCCGGTGGCGCTGGCGTACTGCAGCGAGTAGCCGGCCAGGTTGACCGGCTGGCTGCCGGCGTTGAAGAGCTCGATGTAGTCGTGCTTGAAGCTGGGGCTGCCGGTGGTGGCGCCGCCGCCGCCGTAGACCTGGCTGATGACCAGGCCATTGCTCGACGCCAAGGCCCAGGGGGCGGCGAACGCAGTGGCCAGCAGGCCGACGAGGGTGTTCAGTTTCATGAGGACTCCGACATGAAAAGAAGAAGAGGAGGAGGAGGAGAAAAAGGGAATGGAAGGACGTGGTGGTGAACGACACAGCAGCCCCGGCACCCAAGCCGAGCCGCAAACAAACGTTTGCCAGAGCATGTTTTGAGGATTTCAAGCCCAGCGCAATAGATGCTAGTGCGGATAGATGACAACTTGAGACACCCGAAACACGGGGGCCGCCGGGCGCGCCGGCCTGCGAACCGGGCCGCGCCGGTCTGCTGACAAGGCCCGACCGGCGTGCCTCCTAGAATCTCCTCAGCTCCGCCAGCCGCGCCCGGCAGGCCGGCCTGCTGAAACCACGGGCCCGTCCATCTGATCGCCGCCCGACCTCGCCCCAACCCGCTCCCGACCCCATGACCCTGACCCAGATGCTCGCCGGCTTTGTGCGCCGGCATTGGCCGGCCTATGCCGGTTCGGCCCTGATGCTGGCCGGCATTGCCCTGCTGATCGTCTGGATCCCCCGCCAGGTGGGCCAGGTGGTGGACGGCCTGGTGGCCGGCCGCTTGCAAGGCGCGGCCCTGCTGCAGGAGCTGGCCCTGCTGGTGGGCGCGGGGGTCTGCATCTACCTGCTGCGCGTGGGCTGGCGCCTGGCCTTGTTCGCCGCCGCCTACCGCCTGGGCCAGCAGCTGCGCACCCGGCTCTACGCCCACCTCAGCCTGCAAGGCCCGGCCTACTTCCAGGCCAAGCGCACCGGCGACCTGATGGCCCTGGCCACCAACGACATCGACGCGGTCGAGATGGCCGCCGGCGAAGCACTGCTGGCCGCCTTCGACGGCAGCCTGACCCTGCTGCTGGTGCTCTTGATGATGACAGTGGGCGTGGACTGGCGCCTGGGCCTGGCCACCTTGATTCCTTTTCCCTTCATGGCCTTTGCTTTCTGGCGCATCTCCAACCATGTGCACCAAGCCTGGCAGAGCTCGCTGGCCCAGTTCTCCGGCCTGAACCAGCATGTACAAGAAGGCCTGAGCGGTGTGCGCACCCTGCGCGCCCTGGGCCTGCTGCCGCGCAACACCCGCCAGTTCAGCGAGCTGGCCGCCGGCGCCGGCGAGGCCAGCTTCCAGGCCCAGCGCTGGGAGGCGGCGTTCGAGCCGGCCGTGGGCATGACCCTGAGCGCGGCCATGGCCATCGCCCTGGGTCTGGGCGGTTGGCTGGTGGCGCGCCAGGAGCTGAGCATCGGCCAGCTGACTTCTTTCACCATGTACCTGGGCCAGCTGATCTGGCCCATGTTCGCCGCCGGCTGGGTGCTGTCCTTGCTGGAGCGCGGCCGCGCCGCCTGGGACCGCCTGGGCCCGGTGCTGGAAGCGCCGCTGAGCTTGCAAGACGAAGGCCAGGCCGAGCTGCCGCAGGCCGCCACCCTGCGCTTCGAGGGCGTCAGCTTCAGCTACCCCGAGGCCCAGAAAGCCGCCCTGCAAGACATCACACTGGCGCTGCCGCCCGGCCAGACCCTGGGCCTGGTGGGCCCGACCGGCTCGGGCAAATCCACCCTGCTGCGCCTGCTGCTGCGCCAGTTCGAGCCCAGCCAAGGCCAGATCACCTTCGAGGGCCAGGTCTTGCCTGCGCTGCGCCTGGCCGCGCTGCGGCGAGCCCTGGCCTGGGTGCCGCAAGAGCCGTTTTTGTTTTCGGCCCGCATTGCCGAAAACATCGCCCTGGCCCGGCCCGAGGCCAGCGCCGCCGAGGTCGAAGAAGCCGCACGCCTGGCCGCCGTGCACGAGGACATCCTGCGCCTGCCGCAGGGCTATGCCACCGAGATTGGCGAGCGCGGCGTGACCCTCTCGGGCGGCCAGCGTCAGCGCGTGGCCATCGCCCGAGCGCTGCTGGCCGATGCGCCGGTGCTGCTCCTTGATGATGCGCTTTCGGCGGTAGACACCGGCACCGAGACTCAAATCCTCGAGCACCTGCGCGAGCTGCGCCGCCAGCGCCCCGAGCGCAGCGCCATCATCGTCAGCCACCGCCTGAGCGCGGTGATGGAGGCCGATCAGATCCTGGTGCTGCGCGGCGGCTGCATCACCGAGCGCGGCAGCCACGCCGAGCTGCTCGCCCTGGGGGGCTGGTATGCCACGCAGTGGCGCTATCAACAACTGGAGGCCAGCCTTGACGCACTCTGAAACCGCCACGGCTGACCGCCAGGCCAGCGCCGAGGCGCCCCGCAAGCCCGAATCGCCCTGGGCCGCCGTCGGCCTGCTGATGGAGGCCGCGCAGCCCGAGCGCCCCCAGCTCTGGCGCGGCCTGGCCTGGCTGATCACGGCCGCCGGCCTGGAAGCGCTGGGGCCCATCCTCGGCAAGCATTACATCGACGCGTATTTGCTACCCGGCCATTTCGACGTACAGGCCATGGCCAGCCTGCTGGCCGCCCTGCTGCTGACCGGCTGGGCCGCCAGCTGGATCCGCTTTGCCCAGCTCAGCCGCATGGCCGGCGTGGCGCGGCGCTCGGTGCAGCGCCTGCGCGAGCGGGTCTACAACCATGTGCTGGCCCTGCCCATGGCCTTCTTTGACCGCGCCATCACCGGCCAACTGGTCAGCCGCGTCACCAACGACAGCGAGGCCGTCAACACCCTGTACCGCCAAGTCTTGTATGTGATGCTCGACTCCAGCATCGTCGTGCTCGGCTCGCTGATCGCCATGGCCTGGCTGGACTGGCGCCTGATGCTGATCGTGGCCATGCTGGTGCCGGCCATGCTGATCATCATCAGCATCTACCGCCGCCTCAGCGCCCCGGCCGTGGCGCGGGCGCGCGAGCTGCGCAGCGACATCAATGCCCAGATGGCCGAGAGCATGGCCGGCATGGCCATGCTGCAATCGGCCGACGCCGCGCCGCGCTTCAGCGCCCGTTTTGAGGCCACCAATGCCCAGCATCGGGGCGCCCGCGTGCGCGAGCTCAGCGCCAATGCCTGGCTGCTGCGCCCGGCCCTCGATTTGCTCAATGTGCTGCTGCTGGTGACCGTGATCTACGGCTTCGGCCAGCGCGATCTGAG
>JAIXSD010000658.1 GCA_027484885.1 Rubrivivax sp. | reverse complement strand
GAGACCGTCGTGTTTTCCTGGGTCACCTGGCCGTCACGCGAGCTGCGCAACGAAGCCTGGAGCAAGGTGATGGCCGACCCGCGCATGCAAGCCGCTGGCGAGCCGCCCTTCGATGGCAAACGCATGATTTTTGGCGGCTTCGAGGTGGTCTCGGAGGTCTGAGGCGCAGGCACTCGGGTCTTTCGGCTAACGTCGAAAACCGGCGGTTTTTTGTGCATGCACTTGGCCCGGAATGCCCTCCGGGCCTTCGGCGTCAATCGAGGCGATTTCGGCCAGCGTCGAGCTCAGGTCTGACGCCCTCGTCACAGCTGCAGTTGGCGGCGCAGGGCCCGCACTTCATCCGCCGAAGTCACTCGCGCTGAAGCCTCGCTGAAGCCGAACGCCTGCAGCTCGTCAGGCGGGGCTTCGCGCGCCGGTGCGCGGCAGGAGGCGTGCACCTCGTGCACCCCGGTCGCGGCCAGCAAGGCGGCCACGTTGTCGGGGCGGATGCCGCTGCCGGCGAGGATGCGGATGCGGCCTTGGCTCTGGCGGACCAGGGCCGCCAGCTGCGCGGAGCCGGCCGCGGCGGTGGGGGCGCCGCCCGAGGTCAGCATGCGCTGGAAGCCGAGTGCGATGGCGGCCTCCAGCGCGGCGCCCGGTTCGCGCACCAGGTCGAAGGCGCGGTGCAGGGTCAGCTGCAAGCGGCCGTCTGCCGCGCGGATCAGCCGCTCCAGCAGGGCGAGGTCCAGCTGGCGTTCGGGCGTGAGCGCGCCAATGGCCACGCCTGCCAGGCCCAGCTCGGCGGCACGGGCGATGTCGTGCTCCATCACGCGCGCCTCGGCCTCGCTGTAGACGAAACCACCGCTGCGCGGGCGGATCAGGGCGATCACCAGCAGGCTGCGCCGGGTGGCTTCGGCCATCAGGCCGGCCGAGGGCGTGAGCCCGCCGCAGCCCAGGCTGCTGCAGAGCTCGATGCGATCGGCGCCGCCTTGCTGTGCGGCATCCAGGCCGGCGATGTCATCCACGCAGACTTCCAGCACACAGCTCATGGGCGCACCTCCGGGTGACTGGCCTCGGGCTCGAAGGCCAAGGCGGCGCCGATCAGGCCGGCCTGGTCGTTCAAGACGCTGGGTTGCAGCAGGGGCAGGTCTTCCGCGTCGCGCCGCAGGATCTGCTGGCGCATGGCGGCATCGAGTGCTGCGATGAGGGGTGTACAACGGCTCAGCCCGCCGCAAACCGGCACGACGCTGGCGCCTGTGACATTGAGCACCAGGGCCAACGGACCTGAGAGCAGTTCGATCCAGGCGGCGACCGTGGCGCTGGCCGCGGGCTCCCCGGCTTGCCAGTCGATCAGCAGCTGATGGCTGTTGCGGGGCGCGCCGGCGTTCAGCGCCAGATGCAGGCGTTCCAGGCCGCGCGCGCCGCCCACGGTGTCGAGGCAGCCGATTTGCCCGCAGCCGCAGGCCCAGCGCGGCAGCGCTACGTGCTGGCCTCGGCCGTTCAACAGGGTGGTCTCGCGCAGGATGGGCCCATGGCCCCATTCGCCACACAGGCCGCCTGCGCCCCGCACCAGCTGCCCGCGCACTACCAAGCCACCGCCGACGCCGGTGCCCAGCACGGCGCCGAACACCACCTCATGCCCGGCGCCCACGCCCACCCGGGCTTCGGCCAGGGCGGCGCAATCGGCGTCGTTGTAGGCCTGCACCGGCAGGCCCAGCCGGGCCGTCAGCTCACGCGCCAAGGCATGGCCGCGCAGCGCGGGCAGGTTGGAGGCCTGGACCTCGCCACTCGCGGGCGAGACCACGCCGGCGATGGCGATGGACAGGGCGCTGTGCGGGCCGGCGTGCGGCGCCACGGTCGCGTGCAAGGCCTCGCAAAAGGCCGACCAGTCCTGCGCCGGTGTGGCCGTCTGCTGCAGCAGCTCGCAGCGGCTGCCGCCGAGGTGGCGGGCGATGCGGATGTGCGAGCCGCCGATATCGGCCACCAGCAGCTCGTGCGGCGGCATGGCGTGGATCGAGCTGGGCGCAGCGGCAGCAGAAGAGGCGACGGCGGGGAAGGAGAAAAGGGGCTTCAGGCTCATGGATCGGGGCTGTTGCACAGCGGCGCTCGCCGCTTCTGCGGCGCAGAGGAAGAGGGGGCCTGGCGCGCAGTCTAGGACCCGCTGCGCGGCCGCGTCCAGGCCGAATCGCCCCATTTCATGCGCTGTCGCAAGACCGCCTCGTTCCGTTTACTAAACAAAACTAAACTGAATCCAAACTGTGAAAGTTTGTTGAAGGCGTCTGTCATCCTTTGTATAAATTTCCCTGGGTGGAATGCACTGCCCAGCGAGAAGTCAGCGGTTTTTGCGTCGTTTAGTAAATATACAGGGTTCTCCCGAAACTGCGCCGGGCGCGCCCTGAAAAACGAACAGCAGCTGCCGATTCCAGGCCCCGGTCTGGCGCGCTGGGCCTTGCGTCGAACCAGGAGTTGGAGTGCTTGCCGCGTTCGCCCCATCGGGCGCAGTGGCAGCCGAACTTTTCGCCTTGTGAAGCGGGGCGTGCCGTCTGGTTCTCAGGCGATGTGGACCTCGCTTCCGCCATACAAAGCCCGCCACAAGGGCACGATCAGGAGACGACAGATCATGACAAGCAAGAACACGCACGAATCTCGACAGCGTCGCTGGGCCTTCACGGCGAAGACGCCGATTGCCTCGGCCGCAGCCCTGGCTTTGCTGGCCCTGGCCGGCGGTGCGCAGGCGCAAAGCGCCGCGGCCGACAAGCCCGCCGACAAAAAGGCCGAGACCAAGGCCGAGCCCGCCCAGATGGACACGGTGGTCATCACCGGTTACCGCAGCTCGATCGAGAAGAGCCTCGACCAGAAGCGCAATGCCAATGCCATCGTCGAGGTGGTCAATGCTGAAGACGTGGGCAAGTTCCCCGACAAGAACGTGGCCGACGCGCTGCAGCGCGTGCCCGGCGTGGTGGTGGACCGCAGCGGCGGCGAAGGCAAGAACGTCAGCGTG
>JAIXSD010000498.1 GCA_027484885.1 Rubrivivax sp. | reverse complement strand
TGGCCGGTGATGACGGCCTGCGCCGCGTGGCGGCGACGCTCAAGGCCCAGCTCAAGCGGCCGGCCGATCTGCTCAGCCGATATGGCGGCGAGGAGTTCGCCTGCGTGCTGCCCGACACCGAGTTGCCCGGCGCGCTGGCGCTGGCCGACGAGATGGGCGCAGCGGTGCTGGCCCTGGGCATTGCGCATGCCGACTCGGATGTGGCGCCCAGCCTCAGCGTGAGCATCGGCGTGGCCGCGCTGCGGCCGCATGGCGTGCTGGGCCCGTCCGAGCTGGTGGTGGCTGCCGATGAGCAGCTCTACCTGGCCAAATCGGGCGGCCGCCGCCGCGCCAGCGGCATCACGCTGTAGCCAAGCCGGCCTCGCGGTTGGCTTCCGCCGCGCCGCCCAGGCGCTTGTAGTAGAGCGCCGAACCATGCAGCCGGCCTTCGGCACAGGCCTCATGGTCGGGGATCTCGCCGGCCCGCTGCCAGCCCAGGTGCACGAACACCGCCTCGGCTTGCGAGGCCGCCGGCGCTTCCAGCACCAGCAGGCTGCGGCCTTGGGCTTGGGCAGTGCATTCGAGCCGGCACATCAGGCGGCTGGCGATGCCGCGGCCGCGCGCCTGGCTGTGCACCATCAGGCGCTGTACCTCACCGCGGTGGTGCGCATTGCCGTGCGGCGCCAGCGAGAGCTGCACGGCGCCTTGCAGCGGGCCGCAGGGCTCCTGGCCGTCTTGGTCGCCATGCTCGCTGTCGCAGGCGATCCAGAGGCTGTGTTGCGGGCCCAGGCGGGCGAACACGCCGTGCCAGTAGGTCAGGGCGGCATAGCGCGACAGCGGGGCCAGAAAGCCCAGGCTGGCGCCGCGGTGCACGCCGTCGATCAGCAGGTCACATAGGGCAGGCAGCCATTGCAGGTCTTGCGGGCCGATCTTGCGCACGGTCAGGGCCTGCTGGCCGGCCAGGCTTTGGCGGGCGTGGGCGGTCAGGGATTTGCGCGCCGTCTCGGCGGCCGTGAAGGCGCTGCGCGAGGTGTAGGCGCTGGCGGCGGGTTTGGCAGAGAGCGTGGTGGAAAACATGGCCTGGCCTCCTTGACTTGCATGCGATCGGTTCGGGAACCCGGCCAATGGCGCTCCGGGTTTGCCCGAGTTGCATGCAAGCGGCGTGCCAGGCTCAGTCGGCCACCCCGGGTTCGGCCTCCAGGCGGGCGCGGCCACCGCGTTTGGCCTCGTAGAGCGCGGTTTCGGCACGGCGTTTGAGGTCTTCGATGTCGCGGTCACCATGCCTCAGCTTGGCCCAGCCGCCGCTGTAATCGAGCTCAAAGCCGAGCTCTGCTGGTGCACGCTGCGCCAGGGCGGTGCGCAGGCGGGCGTCCAGGGCCTCGGGGCCCTGGGCATCGCAGCGGGCCATGAGCACGGCAAACTCTTCCGGCCCGATGCGCCCGGCCAGGTCGCCCAGGCGCATCTGCGACTGGATGCAGCTGCCGAACAGGGCCAGAGCCCGGTCGCCGGCCTCCTGGCCGTGGCAGAGGTTGATGCTCTTAAGGTGATCCAGGTCCAGCAGCACCAGGGCCAGCGGCTCCTGGTGGCGGCGCGCCATCGAGATCAGGTCCACCGAGCGGCTGGCAAAGGCCCGCGCATCGACCAGCCCAGTCAGCGGGTCGCTTTGGGCCAGGCGAGCCAGTTCGGCCTCCACCTCGCCGCGCCAGGCCAGCACCAGGCCGAGCAGGGCGGCCGTCAGGCTCCAGTGCACCGTCAGGCCGAGCAGGCTGTTGGCGGCGCTGGCGCCATGCAGGCCGGCCAGGCTGCCGGCATCGATCAGACCGGCGCTGGCCAGGCCGGCGCGGCCCAGGCAGATCAGTCCAATGGGCAGCACTGCGGCCAGCAGCAGGGCGCGCCAGCGCAGGTTCTGGCTGGCCGGCTGCGCCTCCAGCGGGGCGCGGGCCAGGGCCGGGTGCAGCTCGGGCGCCGGCCGGGGCAGGGCCAGGCTCAGTGTCAGCATCAGGCATTGCAGGCCCAGCCAGCCCTGGCTCCAGGCCAGGCGGAAGGGCACGCTGTCGTGGAAGTGGATGGCATAGCCCAGGCTCAGCAGCACCGGTGCTGCCAGCATCAACCAGCGCCCTGGCCGCGGCGTGAGCCACAGGCGCAGCGCCCACCACAGCAGGCTCAGGCTGGCGCTGAAGGCCAGCATGGCCAGGCTGTGCAGGGCCCGCGCCAGCTCGGGCAGGCCGGCGCTGGCCTCGATCAGCAGCCAGCCCAGGGCCTGGGCCACAGCAAAGCCCTGGGCCCAGCGGGTGGCCGGGCTGGGCCGCCAGCCGGTCAGCAGCAGCAAGATCAGCGCGGCGGCCAGGGCCTGCACCAGCAGCAGATTGAACAGCGTGGGGTTGTCAAACAGCATGGTGCTTTCGGGGCTGGTGGTGTTCTTGTGGAAGGGGTGGGGCCCGCAGGCAGCCGGCCTGATTCTCTACTGGAAGGCCACCTCGGCAAAGCTGCGCAGCTTGCGGCTGTGCAGCTGCGCGGCCGAGCCCTGACGCAGCAGCTCGACGGCACGCAGGCCGATCTGCAGATGCTGGTCGACGCGGGCGCGGTAGAACTGGTCGGCCATGCCAGGCAGCTTGATCTCGCCGTGCAGGGGCTTGTCGCTGACGCAGAGCAGGGTGCCGTAGGGCACGCGAAGGCGCAGGCCGTTGGCGGCGATGGTGGCGCTTTCCATGTCCAGGGCCACGGCCCGGCTCTGGCTGAAGCGGCGCTCGGGGCCGCCGTGGCGGGTCTTGGGCAGCAGCTCCCAGTTGCG
>JAIXSD010000569.1 GCA_027484885.1 Rubrivivax sp. | reverse complement strand
CGCGTGGTCTGGAAGGTCGGGGTGGCGATGAAGGCCAGCATTTCCGGCGTGATGCTGCCGGCAGCGCCGAACACGTTCAGCGGCACGCAGCCGCCGGTGGTGACCGTGCACTTGGTGGCGCTGGTGGCGCGCAGGGCTTGCTGGGTCTTGCTCGAGGAGAAGCCGTTGCCGGTGCGCTGGATCTGGTCCGAGCGGCCCGACTGGTAGTAGGTGTCGTAGCTCCAGCTGTCCAGGAAGGGGATGTCGCCGCGCAGGCCGGCGGTGTACTGGGTGGTGGTGTTGTCGTAGCTGTAAATGCGCGGGCCGGCTTCGACGAAGCGGCGGGCGATGGCCATGCGCACCTCGGTGGCGCTGCCGGCGACGCACTTGTCGGGCTGCAGGCCCGCGATCAAGGTCGCGTTTTGGTCGGCGGGTTTTTTCGCCAGTTCGTCAGCCAAATAGGCGGCGCACAGCTGGCCACGCACCTTGTCCGAGATGAAGGGGTTGCCGATGGGCACGTTGAAGCCGGCGCCGAAGGTGCCCGAGGGCGCCAGGTTCAGCGTCACATTGCTGCGGGTGTGGAACAGCTCCGCATAGGCTTCGGCGTTGTCGTTGATCCGGAAATGGCCCAGCGCGGTGGCTTGGGTGCGGGTCAGCGGGGTTTCGAAGTAGTTCGGCGGGTTGGTGTTGTAGAAGTCTTCCGTGCCGCTGCCGACCGGGCGCAGCAGGCCTGTGGTGGCGTCGATCACCTGGCTGCCGCTGATGGCTCCGGGCATGCCGGAGAACTGCGAGGGCGCGGCCGTGCCGGAGAAGCCGCCCGGCTTGCCGGAAGCCGAGCTGATCACCACTTGCGAGTAATCGCGATCGGCCAGGCGCAGCGGGTCGGTCTTGGTGGTGCCGATGTGCAGTGCCACATTGCCGCGGCCATCAGCCAGGTTGGCACCCATGGTCAGGTCATTCTTGCGACGGCCGGCATCACCCTTTTCAGAGATGCTGTAGAGGCTGGTCGCTTCGATGCCGGTGAAATTGCGCTTGGTCACGAAGTTGACCACGCCCGACACGGCGTCGGCGCCGTACACGGCCGAGGCGCCGCCGGTCACCAGGTCCACGCGCTCCAGCAGCGAGACCGGCACGTTGTTGGTGTCGACCACGCCACCCAGGGTGGCCGGCACGATGCGCTTGCCGTTGAACAGCACCAGGGTGCGGTTCGAACCCAGGCCGCGCAGGTCGATCGAAGCGGTGCCGTTGGAGCCGTTGTTCACCGCAGGGCCGATGGCCGGGTAGGACGAAGGCAGACCGCGCACCAGTTCTTCAACCGCCACCGGCTGGGTGGTGTTGATGTCTTCCTTGCCCACCGATGTGATCGGGCTGGAGGACGTGTTGCCGATGGTCTTCAGGCGCGAACCCGTGACTTCCACGCGTTCCAGTTTTTCTTGGACTTCCTGGGCCATCGCGGGTGCTGCGATGACGCCCAGCGTGACCAGCGCGGCAGCACTGATGGCGTTGCGTTTGAACATGAAAGCTCCTTCGTGAGGGCAATTGGGGTCTGTGATGTGGGAAGTGGCCGGCCACCCAGGACCGATCCGTGGGCGGTCGGTGAATCCGCCGCAGCAGTGTGACTTTTGGCATTGGCAGGCCATTTCCGGGTAGTCCCCAATGGAACCCTTGTTCTAGGGATGCACCCCCCCTATTGAGGCGAAAACCTAGGGTTTCGCCGGGTCTGTGCGAGCTGCGGATCGCGTGATGCGCGTCGCATCTCCGCGACAAAAGCCGTAAGACCTTGCAGTTGACAGGGGAGAAGGGGTTGAAAGAGCTCTTCTCAGCCCCCTTCAATCAGGTGTTTCTCAGGCCGGTTTGACGTCGAAGGCGATGGTCAGGCGAGGCTCGGGGTCATGGAAAGGCGTGGTGCCGTGCCAGAAGCAGGAGGGGAAGAGCACCAGGCGGCCGACCCGGGGTTGCTCCAGGCGGACGGGCGGCAGGCCCAGGTTCAGGTCGGGCTCGCCAAACTTGATCCAGCCCTGCTGTTGGGTCGGGTCCTGCACCGCGTCCGGCAGGGCCACGTAGTAGCAGGCGCTGATCCAACCATGGCCGTGGACATGGTTGGTGTGGAAACCGCTGCTGCGCAGGCGCGAGGACCAGGAATCGGTGAAGTGCCAGCCGCGCTCGCTGCGCCGCGACAAGAAGGGGTGTTGGGCGTCAACCGGCAGGGCGGCAATGTAACGGTCGATCGCCGCTTGCAACAGAGGCTTGAGGGCTTGTACTTGAGGCCAGTCCTGGTCGAGCAGATTGTCCCGGGTCTGGGTGCCATGACGTAGGGTTTGATCCACCGGGGCTTCACGGTCGGTGTGCAAGGCGTTCAGCTCGGCGACCAGGGCCTGGTGGAAGCTGGCGCTGTCCGGCCAGCCCGGCGGTGTGGGCAGGTCGAACACCTGCACGAAGCGGGCATGGTCATTGAGCCAGGCCTCGCGCGGGTCGCCCAGCAGCCGCCAGGCCAGTCCCAGCAGGGCCACCGACAGCTGGTCATCGGGCGCCAGAGCCAGGGCGTTCTGGGCCTGCTCAGCTGCTGCTGCGGGCTGGCCCGCGGCCAGCAGCGTGCGGGCCAGGTGGTTGTGAAGGTGAGGGTCTCTGGGGTTCAGCGCCAAGGCCTGGCGATGTGCTTGCAGCGCTTCGTCGAAGTGGCCCAGCTGGCACAGGGACTGACCCAGGCCGTCGAAGTAGGCCGGGCTCTGCGGAGACCGCTCGCAGGCCTGCCGGTAGGCCGCGGCAGCCTCGTTCGCACGCTCAGCTTTCAGCAGCAGCTGGGCGCGGAGGCCGGTGGCCACGGCCGATAGCGGCGCAGCCTGTTCGGCCGCTTCCAGCTCGGACAGGAACTCGGCCTCGCCCTGGCTGAAACGCAGCTTGGCCAGGTCGTACAAGGCCAGGGCGTGTTGGGGATCGAGCGCTAGGGCGCGCCGGTAGGCCTGGGCGGCATCGCCGCTGCGGCCCAGGCTTTGCAAGGTGTTGCCGTGGTTGTAGTGCGCGTCGGCGACGTTCAGGCCAAGGCGCAAGGCTTGTTCATGGGCGAGCAGGGCGTCGCGGTGGCGATGCAGGCGCTGCAAGACCACGGCACGGTTGTGATGCAGGGCGGCTTTGTCCGGTGCCAGGCGCAAGGCTTGATCGAGGCTTTGCAGCGCGGCGGCCAGCTCGCCGGCATCCTGTTCAAGCAACGCTTGCAGCTGCCAGGCCGGAACAAACTGCGGTTGCAGTTTCAAACTGCGCTGTACGGACTGATGGGCCGCCGGGCCATGACCCAGCTGCCGCAAGGCCCGGGCCTGGTTGTAATGCGCCTGCGCCCAGCCCGGCTGCAATTGCGCTGCTTGTCGGTAGCCCAGCTCGGCCTCGGGCCACTGACCCTGTTCTTCTCGGGCTTCGCCCAAGCCATGCCAAGCGTCGGCCTGTGCCGGCTTGAGGCGGAGGGACTGTTCCAGGATCGGGG